>NZ_JBHVPD010000006.1:0-185072 GCF_042887525.1 Kitasatospora sp. NPDC057936 | reverse complement strand
GCCGACTTCCCGCCCAGTGGCGTTCGGAGGGGTGCGCGTGGGGCGCGAACGGATGACAGCGAACAGGTAACAGCGAACAGATAACAGATTTCGAAATCTGTTATCTGTTCGCTGTTACCTGTCACCCGTCGGCTGTCGCCGGTCAGTTGCCCGGCGCCGCCAGCTGGGCGAGGTAGCGCTCGGCGGCGCGGAGCTTGCGGCCCTCGGGGCCCGGGAGGTAGGCGCGCAGTTCGATGATCTCCGGCGCGATGCGGATGGCCTCCGTGCGGTCCTTGATCGCCCGCCAGCAGGCCTCGGCGTTCGTGGCCGCCTGCTGGGTCTCCGGGTGGTCCGCGCCCTGCGAGCGGAGCAGGGTCAGCGCCACCTCGCGGTAGATGTCCGCGGCCTCGGCCGGCTTGCCCGCGAGCCGGCACACGTGCGCCCGGACCTGCCGGACCTGGAGGACCGGCTCGGAGACCGCGCCGTGCTCGGCGATCGCCTCCAGTTCGAGGGCGAACGCGAGGTCCGTGGCGGCGGCGTGGTCGCCCGCGTCCGCGCTGCGGACGATCCGGCCGAGCGTCTCGCGGTAGTCGGCGCGCGGCTCGGGGCCGGCGGACGCGAGGTCCTCCGCTGCGGCCGGATCCGCGGGCTCGTCCGACGTCCCGGGCTCGTCCGACGTCCCGGGCTCGGGCTCGGGCTGCGCCTCGGGCTCGGCCTGGGCCTCGGGCCCGGGTGCCTCTTCGAGCGGAGCAGGTTCGTCGAGCAGAGGGGGCTCCTCCACCGGAACGTCCTCCTCGAACCGGGGCTCCTCCAGCGGGACTTCGGCCTCGGACTGGAGCTCCTCCTCCAAGTCCGGAGCCGGCACCACCACATCCTCCGGCTCCGGCTCGACGACGGCGTCCTGTGGCTCGTCCACGACCGGAGCGGCGTACGGAAGGGGCGACGCGGCCTTCGCGAGCCTCACTCCCGACGTCGGGGTAGGCGTCGGCGTCGGGGTGACGTCCTCGACAGCGACGTCCTCGGTGTCAACGTCGGCCACGGCCTCGGCGTCGGCCTCGACGTCAACGTCGGTCAGCATGAGCGCGCGGAGCGTCATGGTCCTCGGGACGTCGGGCAGTTGCTTCTGCAGGGTGACCGGGCGCGCGGGCGGTCGCGGGGTGGGCGGCACGCCGGCCTTGCGGAGGCTCACCAGGCCGTCGACCGAGGCCTCGGGAGCGGGCTCCTCCTCGACGACCTCCTCGACGACCTCTGTGGCGACAGCATCGGACACGAAAGCCTCGGGCTCACCGGCCTCGGGCTCGATGAAGTCGGGCTCGATGAAGTCGGGCTCGATGAAGTCGGGCTCGATGAAGTCGGGCTCGATGAAGTCGGGCTCGACGGCCTCGGCTTCGACGACCTCGGCTTCGGGGGCCGCAGCAGGGACCGGCACCACCGGCTGGGCCGGCACGGCCTCAACCGGCGCAGCGCCCACCGGCACCACCGGCTGGGCCGGCACGGCCTCAACCGGCGCAACGCCCGTCGGCACCACGTCCACCGGCACGGCCTCAACCGGCGCAGCGCCCACCGGCAGCGCGTCCGCCACCGGACCGTCGGTGCGGCGGGCTGTGTTGCGGAAGACCGGGCGGTCCGGAGCGTGCGTCGCGACGATGACCACGTCCGGGCGCAGCACCGAGTACACCTGCTGGCGCAGCTGTTCGGGCGCGAGGACCTCGCCCGCGCCCGGGCGGCCGCCGTGCAGGGCCTCGATGAGGGCGCGGGTGAAGGTGCCGATCTGCTCCGGGTCCGGGCTGACGACGGCCCACAGCGGGACGCCGTCACTCAGCGGGGCGGCGGCACCGGGGCCGCCGGTCTGGAGGAGGGGCCAGGCGTTCTGGTCGGCGCTGAGGTCGGCGATGACCAGGGTCTGCCAGTCGGCCGGGCGGTGGCTCAGCTCGGCGGCGATCGCCTGCCAGGGCAGGCCGTCCTGGCGGATGCTCGCGGCCTTGGAGTCGCGCAGGG
Source organism: Kitasatospora sp. NPDC057936 (assembly GCF_042887525.1). Taxonomy (NCBI): domain Bacteria; kingdom Bacillati; phylum Actinomycetota; class Actinomycetes; order Kitasatosporales; family Streptomycetaceae; genus Kitasatospora; species Kitasatospora sp. NPDC057936. The sequence goes on along the minus strand of NZ_JBHVPD010000006.1, from coordinate 183,095 downwards.
TGAGGTGGAGCTGCCCGCCGCGCTTGTCGGCGACCAGGTGGCCGCCCAGGTGGACGAGGAGCGGCCCGGGGTGGCGGGCTGCGGCCCGCAGGTGGGCGAGGACGGTGTGCGGGTCGCTGGCACCGGGCAGGTGGACGGCGTCGACGGCGTCCGCGGCGAGCAGTACCTGGGGCGAGACGGCGGCGAGCATCGCGGACAGCACCGTCGCCTGGGCGGGGACGCCGCGGCCCCAGGTGCGGCGGCCGGCACTGCCGTAGCCGCCCTCGACCACCAGGATCCGCCCGCGCGGCGCCGCCCCCAGTCCGCCGCCGACGCCGGGCACCGAGAACGGCAGCGGCGTCGCGAAGGAGGGTGCCGGGGCCGGGGCCTGCACGGGCGCGGGGCCAGGGGCGCCCACGGCGGGCATGCCGGTGAGAGTCCATCCGGTCGGCGCGGCCGGCGGCATCACCGGTACCGGCGCAGGCGTCGGCACGGGCGCCGGCCCCGGCGTGGGCGCGGGCACGGACGCGGGGACGTCCAGCGGCTCGTACAGGGCGGCCGGGCCGGGCGGGTGCTCGTCGCCCGGGATGCGCGGGGGCGGCGGCACGGCGTCCAGGGGCCCCGCGTCCGCTGCCGGTTCGGGGCCTCCTGGGACAGCTGTCGTCTCCGCCATCTTCTGGTCACCGCCCCACCCCGCCGCTCGTGCGGCGTCTGATGCCCTTACTGCGTGGTGCGCGGCACCACTCCCGTTTCGGCCACCCTACGAGATCCCGGCGCACCCGATCCAGGCCGGGTCGCCGATCGGCGCGCCGGTCGGCCCGGAACCCGGCCCTCGCCCGTCAACTTCCGTTCCGATCAAGCACATTGGCCGATGGATGCAGGGGACCGCCACGGCACTCCCCCGTCGTGTGCGGATTCCGGCGGCGCGGTGATCGAACTGTGCCCGCGCGGGCACCGCGTGACACCCCCTCCGGCGGCGGGCGGGCCCACCGCCGGAGGACGGTGGTCAGGAGCCGGCCAGGAGGTCGCGGAGGAGGGCGACCGTGTCGGCGTCCAGGTCGCGGCCGGTGCGGCGGCTCAGGGCGTCGAGGCGGTTGACGGCGCGCAGGAGCTGGTCCCGGGCGCCGGCCGAGGCGTACGCGTAGAAGAGGTCGCGGTGCAGCAGCTCGACGTCCGGGGCGACGGCGAGGCCGCGGAAGACGGCGGCCTCGGCGCTGCGGTGGTCGCCGTACTGGAGGCGGCGGGCGGCGAGTTCGTGGGCGGTGTCGACGATGGCGGCGATCATGTCCTGGCGCTCGGCCTCGGCCCACCCGTACGACGCGGGCGGGGCCTCGGCGAACGGGGCGCCCCGGACCAGGGCCAGGGCGTGCGCGAGCGCGGCGTCCGCCGTGGCGCTGGTGCTGCGCATGCCGCGCCGGTAGAGGCTGCGGAACTCGTCCCAGTCGCACGTGACGGCCGGGGCGTAGGAGTAGCCGTCGGCGGTGTCGGTGGGCAGGAACGCACGCCCCTCGGGGGTGACGCCGAGCCACGCGGCGAGGCCCGCGATCTTGCCGGACAGCGGGCTCACGGCGTCGGCGGTGGTGGGGTGCGGGTCGAGGTGGGCCGCGCCCGGGTGGAGGTCGTGGTCGAGGGCCGCGTGGTCGGCGCCCGGGCGCAGCGCGAGGTAGGCGGCGAGTTCGGTGAGCCGGGGCAGGTGGCCGGGTTCGACGGTGCCGACGGCGCCTGCCACGTCGACCGGGCCGAGCAGCCGGATCCGGGGCGCGTTGCGGGCGCTGTGGGCCTCCGGGGAGCGGAGGATCGCGAGGAGGTCGTCGCTGTCGGTGCGACCGGCGGCCGTGGTGGCGGTGGCCGTGGTGCCGACGGCCGTGACCACGACCGGGGCGGTGGCGGCGGGACCGGTCCCCGGCTCCGGACGGGCCGGGATCCGCGGGGCCGCGCCGGTGGACGCCGGTGCCGGGTCGTGCGTCGGCGCGGGCTCGGCAGCCGGCTCGACGGCGGGCGCCGGGGCCACGGGTGCCGGGACTACGGGCACCGGGGCCACGGACTCCGGCGCGACCGGCGCGACCGGCTGGACCGGCAGCACGACGGCGGCCGGCCCCGGTACCCGCAGGTCCCGGGTGGTGTCCTCGCTGCCCTCGCCGGCACCGTCCTCGACAGGCTGCTCGACCGGCACGGCCTGAGCCGCAGGCCCGGTGGGCACGGCGGGCACGACCGGCCCGAGCGGAGTGACCGGCCCGAGCGGCAGGACCGGCGGCAGGACCGGCGACACCTGCCCCGTCACCGCCTTGCGCCCGAGCCCGTTGACGGCGTGCCGCCCGGTCCCGGTCGTCGGCGCCGCCGGGTCGGTGCTCGCGAACGGGCTCGCGCCCGTGCCGATGACCCGGGTGAGCGCCCGCGCCCCGGCCCCCGCGCCGGAGCCACCGACGCCGTTGGCCTCACCAGCCCCGCCGACCCCACCAGCCCCGCCGGCCCCAGCGGCGCCGTTCGCGCCCTCCTCGGCCGGGCCGCCGACCGTAGCCAGCACCGGTACGGCGGCGGGCAGTTCGGCCGTGTCCGAGTCGTCGCCGAAGCCGTCGTCGGCGTCGTCGTTCCCGGGGCCGTCCAGGGTCCAGGCGGGCGCCGGGTGCTGGGTGGCGTCGTCGGCGGCCCGGAGCAGTTCGGCGACCTGGTCGTACTGGGCGCCGGTGAGCCGCTGGAGCTCGACGGTCAGGTGCAGGCCGGGGATGGCGGCCTGGCCGGTGGTCGGGAGGGTCCAGCGGGCGACCGGCCCGGTGCCGCGCTCGGGGGCGCGGGTGACCACGGCGACGCAGGTGCGCGGCCGGGCGTCGAGCAGGCGGCCGAGTTCGGCGGGGACGCCGCCGCCGGGCTGCTGGGCGCAGAGGACGATCTCCGGGGTCCAGGACTCGTCGGCCTGCCCGCGGCTGCGGGCCTCGCGCGGGCTGGTGGCCTCGGCGGCGACGAGGGTGGCGCGGGCCTTGGCGGTGCGCGGGCCGAGGGCGGCGAGCGCGGCTTCGAGGGTCGGGTGGCGGTGGACGCGTTCGGCGGCCGGGCCGCTGATCGGCACCTCCTCGGCGAGGTCGACGAGGTGGAGGTGGAGCCGGTCGGCAAGCGGGCTGTGGGCGAGCTCGATGGCGAGGGTGCGCAGGACGTCGCGGGCGTCGTCGGGGTGCCCGGAGAGGTGGAGGAGGCGGACGGTCTCCAGGTCGGCGAGGACGACCGATCCGTCCGGCGCGGTGCCGAGGGTGACCAGGGCCGGGTAGGGGGCGGCGGTCTTGCGGGCCTGGGTGGCGTTGAGGAGGTCGCCGGCGTCGGGGCTGCACCACCACACGTTGGGGGCGTGCGCGGCGCGGAAGGGCGCGATGGGCGCGGCCGGGCCGGAGAGGTGGAGCTCGACGGTGTGGCCGGGGGTGATCCGGGCCGCGATGATCGCGGGCAGGCGCTTACCGCCGCGGACGGTGTTGCGGGCCATGGTGCGCAGGGCGCGGTCGAGCAGGTCGAGGCCGGCGTCGTCCTGACGGGCCCTGAGCTCGTTCTCGAAGGAGGCGGCCTCGGCCTCGGGCATGGTGATGCGGTGCCGGGGGCGGCGGGCCCGCAGCTGGCCGCCGCGCTTGTGGGCGACGGTGCCGATCATGATGGCGGCGAGCAGGACGCCGACGGTGGAGGCGGCGAGGGCGACGGTGTAGTCGTCGCTGGGCGCCGGGTCGGCGTGGGCGGCGGGCGCGGGTGCGGGGGTGTGGCCCGGGGCGTGCGAGGGAGCAGGCGTCGGCGCGGCCTGGGTGGGTGCGGGCGCGGGAGCCTGCGTCGCGGGAGCCTGCGTCGCGGGCGGCTGGCCGGCCGGGGCGGACGGCGCGGGCGTCTGCTGCGCGGGGGCCGGCGCCGGGTCGGGCGTCGGGGCGGGAGCTGGGGCCGGCGCAGGAGCAGGAGCAGGCGCGGGAGCGGTGGCCGCGCCGGGGACGGTGAGCACCATGCCCGGCACCAGCTGGTCCGGGTCGGTCAAGCGTTCGCCGTCCGGGGCCTGGGCGCCCTTGTTGGCGTCGAAGATCCTCGGCCAGGCGTCGCCGTCCCCCAACTCGCGCTGGGCGATGGCGGAGAGGCTGTCCCCTTCCTTGACGGTCACCGTCCCGTGTCCGCCGGCGGCCTGGGCACCCGCCGCGCCCGTGGCCTCGGTGCCGGTGGCCTCCGTGCCCGCTTGGGGTGTCTGCGGGGCCTGCGAAGCCGGCTGCGTCGGCGCGGGGGCGGAAGCAGGCGACTGGGCGGGCGACTTGGCCTCGTCCGGCTTCGCGTCGGCGGGCATGAGGAGTTCCCAGCCGGGCTGGATCGGCCGGTCGGCGTCGAAGCGGACGCCCGAACCGTCCATCGTCCGGCCGTCGTTGAGTCTGGCGATCTCCACCCAGCGCTCGCCCGAGCCCAGTTGCCGCTCGGCGATGGACCACAGGCTGTCGGCGGGCCGGCTGTCGCGCACGGTGTAGCTGGGGTGCTGCTCGGCGGCGGCCGCGAGGGCGGGCGCGGCCTGCGCCGCCGGCAGGGCGGCGCGCTGCACGCCGGCCGTCAACTGGGCCGTGGCCGTGGCGGCCTGGGGCCGCTCGGAGACGGCGGCGAAGGACGAACCGGCCACCGGCAGCAGCGCGAGCACCGCGCCGACCAGCCCGGCGGCCATCCGCTGGCTCCAGCCGAACGCCGGGATCCGGCGGGCGATCCGCCCGCGCAGCTGGGCCGGGACCTCCAGCAGGACGGAGAGCGCGAAGCAGGCCCAGGCCAGCCAGCCGACGACGACCAGCAGCCACAGGAACAGCCGCCCGTCGTCCGGGCCGGTGAGCGCCTGGCCGATGCCGTCCGGGGCGACGTCGCCCATCGCGGCGACCGCCTGGGTCCCGTAGAGCAGGAGGGCGGGCAGGCCCAGCAGCAGGGCGGCCAGGGTGAGCAGCGCGGCGAGCGCGGTGATCACGGCCCCGGCGCGCCCGCGCCCGCCCGGCGCCCGCCGGGCGGGGGCCTGCGGGACCCGCTTGTGGCTCCGGGTGGTCCGGGCCTGGTCCGGGGCGGGTCGGGCCTGGTCCTTTGCACGTGGCGCGGCCATCAGTCGGTCTCCGCTTTCTCGACTCCGTGGACGAGGGTGGCACTGCCCCTGCCCGTTACCTGACGCTCTCCGAGGGAGCCCAGCAGGACCGGCCGGAAGTCCGTCACCACCGTGACGGTGACGACCTTGCCGTCCGCCGAGAACGTGACCCCGGCCGCCGTGAGTCCGTACAGCCCGAGGTAGGCGTCGACGGCCTTCAGGGCGTAGTCGTGCTGGACCTGGATGCCCTTGCCCTGGAGGACGAGGGCCTGGTCGAGCTGCTGTCCGCCGACCCGGGCCGCCTCCTGCGCGTAGGCATCGTTGCGTTCGACGACCCGCAGGCGGCCGCCGACGTCGACGACGATGGCGATCACGAACACCAGGTAGCCGGCGCAGATCGCCACGAAGAGCGAGACCGCACCTCGGTCGGACCGCCGCCGCGGCCGCCGCAGGCGCAGCAGGCCGGTCGGCCGGCCGTGCGGCCCGGCACCCTCACGTGCACGCACCTTCACACCCCCTCGGACTTCCCCACCGCTGTTCGCCCCCTGGCCCTTCGTCCCCGCTCGTCCCCGAGCCGTTCGTCCCAATGCCGTTCGTCCCCGCTCGTCCCCGAGCCGTTCGCCCCGAAGCCGTTCGCCCCCGAGCCGGCCGGCCCCGCCCCGACCGCCCCGAACGCCACCGGCCCCCACCGGGCGCCGCCCGGCCCCGTTCCGTCATCGCCCGGGCGCTCTCCGCTTGCGTCTCCCCCGCCCGGGCCGTCCCCAATCCCCGGATCCGGCCCACCTGTCGTCACGCGCCCCGGTAGCGGTCCACCACGGAGGTGAACTCGCCGGCCAGGGTCTTCGTCCCGGGCACCCCGGAGAGCCCGCCGAGCAGGTCGCCCAGCCCGACGTCGCACACCACCCGGACCTTGACGGTGGCGACGGCGCCGCCCGGCAGCTCCAGTTCCCCCTGGGTGACGGTCACCGAGAGGTTGCCGCAGGAGACGCCCTGCTGCTTCAGCTGGTCGCGGGCCGCCTCCTTGGCCGGCTCCGCCATCCCGTCGAAGCTGCGGACGAGCGAGGCCGTGCGGGCGGCCGAGCGGGCCGCCGCCTCTACCGTCGCGGAGGTGGTCTGCAGGCGCCCCGCCGCGATCGCGATCAGGACCAGCCCGACCACGTACGGCGCGATGATCGCCGCCTCGATGGCCACCCCGCCGCGGTCCGGCCGTCGCCGCACCCCGGCCGGACGCCACCGCGTGCGCGCGGAAGACCCGGACCGCCCGCTCACGGCGCCGCCCCCGGCGCCGCTCCCGGCGGGACGAAGCGCTCGCGCGGCGCCTCCGCGAACTGGGTGATGTGCGGCGCGGACAGACCGGGGATCAGCAGCGTCGGGGTCAGCCGGACGGTGACCCGCACCCGTTGCGCGGTGCTGCCGTCGGTGCTCACCTCGTACGTGCCGCTGCCCTGCCGCCGCAGGAAGTCCTCGGCCTGCGCGCGCGCCGCCGCGTCCTTCGCCGCCTGGTCCGCCGCGTCGTCCGGCGCGCCCTTCGTCGCCGCGCCCGCCGCGCTCCGCGTGCGGCCGGCCTCGGCGCCCTCGCGGGCGGCGGTGAGCGCGACCTGCCGCGCGTACCACCACAGCGAGGCCTGCACGACCAGCAGCAGGAGCAGCAGGACCACCGGGAAGACGATGGCCAGGCTCAGGCTCATCGCTCCCCGGTCACTCCCGCTGCCACTGCTGCCGCCACTGCTGCCGCCGCTGCCGCGCGAACGGCGCTTGTCGCCCACCATCAGGTTGCCGCGCCGCCCGGGTACTTCGGGTCCTGCTCGACCTTGGTGGACACCTTCTTCTGCAGGATCACCAGCGAGGCCGCGACGGCGCCGGCGACGACCACCAGCGCGATGATGGCGAGGGCGAGTTCGATGCTGATGGCGCCGCGGTCGCCGCGGGCCCGGGCGGCGCGCAGCCGGCCGAGCCGGAAGGTGAACAGCAGCAGGGCGAACTGGACGGGCAGGAGCACGGGCCGCAGGAACAGCCCGGCCAGGTATTTGAGCCGGACGGCCAGGTGGGTCATCGGGTTCTCCCGGTGGTGAGGTGAGGTGCGGTGCGGGCTCGTCCGCCCGGCGGGCGCCGGGCGGACGTCAGGCGAGCATCTGGTGGAGGGCGGGGAAGACGATCAGGACGGTCATCAGCAGGGTCAGCGCGGATCCGGGGGCGACCATCCGCTCACTGTCGGCGTTGGCGCGGGCCAGGTCCTCGGCGAGCAGTTCGCCCCGCAGGCCCTTGGCGCGGGCCCGCAGGGTGTCGTACACGGCGGCGCCGTCGGTGCCGGACAGGCGCATGATGTCGGCGACGTCCTGGAGCGGGGTGAGGCCGAGTTCGGCGGCCAGCGCGTCCAGCCCGGCCCACGGCGGCATGCGGTCGGTGGCGGCGCGGTCGAGGGCGTCGCGGATGCGCAGGAACACCGTGCCGCGCCCGACCGAGGCGGCCCGGCGCAGCGCCTCGGCCGGCCCGCAGTCGGCGGCCCGTTCGAGCGCGACGAGTTCGAGGTAGGCGGCGATGCCGTGCAGGTACTCGACGCGCGCCTCCTTGGCCTCGCCGGCGACGATGGCGTCGGGGACGAACCAGAGCAGCGCGGCCAGCAGCGGCCCGGCCACCATCGGCAGGGCGAAGGGCAGTTGGACGTCCACGACGGCGAACACCGCCGCCAGGTAGGCGGGCAGCATCAGGCCGATCACGGCGAACAGCAGCTTGTGCACCATGAAACGGGCCGGGGTGCGGCCGATCAGGGCGAGTTCGCGGTGCGGGACGCGCACCCCGCGCACGGCGACGGAGCGCTCGCCGATCCGGTCGTACCAGCGCGGGCGCTCGTCCGGGTCCTCGGGGCGGTCGGCGGGGACGCGGTGCAGCCGGTCCAGGGCCTGGCGCAGGTCCGGCGGTGCCGGGCGCAGTTCGGCGATCAGCAGCGCGACGCCGCCGGCCGCGGCGGCACCGGCCAGGACGGACCACGGCGAGATCATCGGGCCTCCCCGAGCAACTCCGATGCCTCGTCGGCGCCTTGGGCGTCCTGACCGGGCGCGGCGCGGCGGCGGCCGGTGCGGCTGCGCCGGTCGGCCACCAGCAGCCGGGGCACCGGCGGGTGGGAGGCGAGCGCGCGCATCCACGCGATGATGGCGACGAACAGAGCGGCGACGACGGCGAGCACGACCTGCCCGACGAGGGTGGTGTACGGGCGGGTGTAGTCGGAGTTGAAGGCGCCGACCACTATCACCAGCGTGATGATGCCGACCAGCCAGCGGATCGTGGTGCGGTGCTTGGAGCGGTCGGCCTCGATGGCGCGGCGCTGGCGCACCTCCTCGCGCACCGAGTCGGCCATGTCGGCGAGCGCGCGGGCGAGGCCGGGGCCGCTGTCGCCGGCCCGCAGGAGGAGCGCGGCGAGCACCTTGTCGGCGGTGGCGTCGGCGAGGCTGTCGGCGAAGGCGCGCAGCGCCTCCTCGGGCCGCCAACGGGCCTGGAGGCGGGCGGCGAGCTCGCCGATCTCCTCCTCCAGGGCGGCGGGGGCGGTGCGGCGGCTGGTGACGATCGCCTGGTTGAGGCCGACGCCGAGCAGCAGCACGTCCGCGATGCGCTGGGTCCACTCGGAGAGCGCTTCGAGGCGTTCGATCCGGTGGGTGTCGGAGCGGGTGGTGTCGAACAGCCAGGGCAGGCCGAACACGGCGAGCGGCACCAGCAGGGCGGTCAGCGGGATTCCGGTGAACAGCCAGCCGAGCGCGGCGCCGATCAGCGCGAGCGGCAGCTGGATCCGGCGCAGGCGCACCATCCGGGCGGGGGCGGTGCCGGGGGCGCCGTACCAGAGCGTGTGGGCCCGGGTGGCGAGCGGGTTCTCCTGCTCGTCGCCGCCGTCCGCTTCCGGCGCCGGTTCGCTGCCGCGGGCCCACGCCACCAGGGCGACGACGCCACCGGTGACCAGCAGCCCGCACAGCACGAAGAGCAGCATCATCGGGCGCCACCGCCGATCCGCAGCTGGAGCTGGGAGGCCCAACTCCCGTAGCGGGAGCCGAGGAGCGAGGCGTCGAAGCCGGCCCGGCGCAGGTCGTCCAGGCACTGCGGCGGGGTGTGCGGGACGGCGCGCGGCTCGCCGAGCTCGGGGCGCGGGCCGAAGACGGTGTTCAGCGCGGGCCGGCCGCTCTCGCCGAGGCCGGTGACCTCCAGGACGTGCGAGACGAAGCGGTGCCGGCGCCCGCCGACGGCCGTCTCGTCGACCATGGCGACGTGGACGATCAGGTCCAGTGCGTTGGCGGTGAGGCGGTAGGCGAGGCCGTCGGTCATGTGCGAGCCGTACTCCAGGCAGAGTTCGGCGATGCGGTCGACGACCATGTGCGGGCCGCGGGCGTGCAGCGTGCACATCGAGCCGCCCTCGCCGTTGGTCATGACGCGCAGCATCGGCACGACCTCGCCGGAGCGGACCTCGCCGACGATGATCCGCGAGAGCGTCATCCGCAGCGCGGCCGGGATGAGGTCGCCGATCGTCAACTCACCTGCCAGGCGGCCCTCGACGCGTTCCCCGTTGCCCTCGCGGGCCTCCATCGGGACGACCTGGCGCAGGTGGCCGAGGGTGTGCAGCCAGAGCTCGAACTCCGACTCCAGGGTGCCGATCCGCTCGTCCGGCGGGATCTCGGCGGCCATGGCGCGCAGCAGGCTGGTCTTGCCGACGCCCTGGGTGCCGGTGATCATCACGTTCTTCCGGGCCCGGATGGCGGCGGCCAGGAAGGCGGCCAAGGTGCTGTCCAGGGTGCCGAGCCGGACCATCTCGGGGAGCGTCGCGGAGGCCACCCGGTGGCGCCGGATCGCGACGTACGGGCGGGGCGTGACCTCGGTGAGCGCCTGGAGGCGCATGCCGCCCTCCAGGCGCAGGGCGAGGGTCGGGCTGGCGGTGGAGAGGCTGCGCTCTCCGCCGCCGTGCTGGCGGGCCAGGTCCTGGAGCAGCTCGACGAGTTCGGCGTCGCTGTCGGCCACCGGCGGCACCTGGCGCAGCGGCTGGTGCACGCGCGAGACCCAGACGTCGTCGCAGCCGTTGATCAGGATGTTCTCGATCTCCGGGTCGTCCAGGTAGGGCTGGAGCCGCCCGGCGCGGAACAGCAGGTCGAACACGGCCTCGGCGAGCGCGCGGTCCTGCTCCCGGGTGGGCGGGATGCCGTGGGTCTGCGCGTAGGCGTCCGACCAGCGCGCGACGGCCTCCTCGATGAGCGCCCGGCCGCGCTGGCGGCGGGTGGCGCGGTCCGGCTCGGCGCCGGTGCCGGAGGTCAACCGGGCGATCTGCTGGTGCAGTTCGGCCGCGACCTGGCGCTTGAGCTCGCGCGCGACCTGCGGGTCGACGGCCGGCCGGGTCCCGGCGCCGCGCAGGTCGAGCGAGGGCAGCTGGGACGGGACGGCGGTGGGCCCGGCCGGCGCCGCCGCGTACGCGGACTGCTGGGCGTACGGCGGCTGCTGGGCGTGCTGCTGTGACTGTTGGGCGTGCTGATGCGGCTGTTGGCCGGGCACCGGCTGGGGCACGGGCTGAGGCGCCGGCTGGGGCACCGGCTGCGGATGGACCGGCCCGGTCGCGGGCAGCGGGCCCGACCACGGGAGCGCGGCCGGATCGGCGGACGGGCGCTGGTGCAGGGGGCTACCGCGCACGGAGCACCTCCCCGGGGCCGTGGGGCCGACCGTTCACCGGGGGCTGCTGCTCCTGGTGCGGGTCCGGCTCCTGGACGTGCTGTTCTGGGACCTGCTGCTGCGGGTGGGACTGCTGCTGGACGTACGGCTGCTGCGGCTGTTGGCCGTAGGCCTGCTGCTCGTAGGTCCGTTGCTCGTAGGTCTGCTGCCCGTGTGCCTGCGGTCCGTACGCCTGCTGCCCGTGCGCCTGCGGGGCGTACGGCGACGGGGCCTGCACCTGCGGGGCGTACGCCTGCGGCCCCTGCCCGGGGAACGGTGCGGGTGCGGCCGGCTGCGGCGCGAGCCCGGCGAGCGGCGCCACCGGGCCGGTGACGATCACCGGCGCGACCGGCTGCGGCTGCGCCTGGAACTGCGCCTGGAACTGCACCTGGGCCTGCGGCTGTACCTGCGGCCGCACCTGGCCGGACGACTGCATCGGAGACTGCAACCTCGCCTGAGCGTACGGAAGTTGCTCCGCCTCCACCGACGACGGCGCCGCCATGGCAGCCCCGGCGGGCACGCCGACCGGCGCCCCCGGCTGCGCGCTCCGCGCGGGCGCGGCGACGGGCCCCGCCATCGACGCCACCGCCGTGACCGACGCCACCGGCGCCACCGCCGCGACCGGCACGTGCGCCACCGCCTGTCCGGGCGCCAGCCGCTGGCGCCGACGGCGCACCGCGAGCTGCACCTCGTCCGCCGCCGACCGCGCCGTGCGCATCAGCTCCGAACGGATGAACCGCCGGTCGGTGATGTCCCCGCCGTCGGAGAGCACCCGCGCGGTGCGCACCGCGTGCGGCAGCAGCCCGAGCACCGGCAGGCCGAACTCGCGCGACACCTCCGCCGCCGAGTACGGCCCCTCCGCGACGAGCAGCAGCCCGAGCGCGTCCGCCCCGGTGCCGGCCGTCGCCAGGTCCTCGGCGAGCGCGGCCAGCCGGGGCCGGGCCGCGCTCAGCCCGCGCAGGGTCGTCCGCACGGTGGCCGCGACGACGTCCGCCCGGCGGGCGAGGACGGCGCTCGCGCCGGTGGTGCCGGAGCGGCCGAGGTCCACGATGACGTCGTAGCCCTGCTGTTCGAGCCCGTGCAGCAGGTCGGCGAGCGGCTCCCAGGTGTAGGCGAGGCCGGGCGCCTGGCTCGGGTCGGTGAGGCCGGGCAGCAGGAGGCGCTCGGCGGTGCCGTCCGGGGAGAGGTCGACGAGCTGTTCCCAGAGCGTCTGGGCGAGCAGGCCGCGCCGGTCGGCGATGGCCAGGTTGCGCAGTCCGTACACCGCTTCGACGCGCCCCTCCAGGGCGCCCGCGAGCACGGCGCCGCCGTCCGGGTCGGCCTCGACGAGAACGACCCGGCGGCCGGGCTCCAGCGGCCAGGCGAGCAGGAGGGCCAGCGCGGACGTGGTCGCACCGGGTGCGCCGGGGCCGCCGGCCACCGCGATCACCGCCATCAGGCCCCACCCGCCCCTGTGCTGCGGCTCGCCCCGGCCGACGGGCTGCCCGCGGGCGGCGCCCCGGCGGCGGAGGTCCCGGGCGCGGGAGTCCCCGGCGCCGGTGTCCCCGCGGCCGGGGAGGCAGGAGCCGAGGGAGTCGAGGGGGCCGGGGTGGACGCCCCGGTGGCCGGCGGCGCGTCCCCGGCGGCGGCGCGCGGCGCGAGCAGCACCTGGATCCGTCCGCTCGCGACCCACTGGGCCAGCCGGGGCCCGTCCGCCGTGCCGATCGCCACGTCGGTCACGACGCTGCCGTCGGTGTCCGGGCGCCCGACCGTGATGACCGTCGCGGTCAGCGAGTCCGCCCGGCCGTTGTCGGGGGTGTAGACGATCACGACCTGCATGCCCGGCTGGAGCCGGGAGGCGGGCAGCTGGCTGCGGTGGGCCGCCACGCCGACGATGATCTGCCCGGGCTGCACGGCCAGCGACTGGGCGAGGTCGCCCTTGGTGAGCATCGCGCCGCGCTTGAGGTCGGTGGCGGCCCGCAGGCCGACCGCGCCCGACCGGTCCTGCGCGGACACCGGGCGCAGCGCCGGGTCGGAGGCGATCCGCGCCACCACGAGGTCGTCGTCGGTGATCACCTGCCCGTACGGGACGTCCCGGGCGAGCGCCAGCACGGCGACCCGCTGCCCGGTGCTGCTGTAGAGGACGGCGCCGCCGAGCCCGCCGGCGGCGATCAGCGCGATCGACATGGCGAGCACGGCCGGACGGCGGCGCCGGGCCCGGAGGGTGCGGGCGGGGGCGTGCGGCGCGGCGCGGCCCTTGCCCTTCCCCGTCCCCTTGCCGCCGCCTTGGCCCTGTGCCTGTTCGGGCACGGCCACGGACACCGCGGCGCCTGCGGGTGTGCCGGGTCCCGGCGTCGCGTACGTACGGTTCTCCACCGGGTTGAGGCCTTTCGCGTGTCGTCGTGCTCGTCGGTCGTCGGTCGTCGGTCGCCGATCGTCGGTCGTCGGTCGCCGATCGTCGGTCGTCGGCGGAGCAGGTCAGTTGAGGACCTGCACCTCGGCGACCTTGAGCTGGAAGGTGGCGCTCTGCGGCATGGGGATCGGGTCGACCTTGGTGTTCAGGCCCGTGACGGTGACCTCGCCCACCCAGTTCGCCGTGGCGGACACGGTGAACGCGCCGCCGGGCTCACGGGCCGAGCCGGTCGGGAACTCGAAGCCGCAGTCGGGGGACTTGGCGGCGCCGTAGCCGGGGTCGTACGGCGTCCCGGGCTTGTCGCAGGTCAGCGAGTACTTGTCGTTGAAGGTCCAGACCACGTTCTTCAGCCTGGGCGTGACGGTGACGGTGATGCCCTGGAGCGGCAGGGAGATGGGCTCCGGCGCCTGGCGGCCGTTCAGCCAGAGCCAGACCGGTGACTTCACCACCGCCGTGCCGAGTGGCGCGGCGGCGGGCGCGGGGGCCGGGAAGGGCATCCGGCCCACGATCTTCATCGCGATCGCCCGCGGGTCCGGCGGCGGTGCGGAGGGCGCGGTGGCGCTGAACTGGATCTTGCCCGGGGAGAAGCCTCCCCCGGCCTGCGGGCACGACGGCAGGTACAACGAACCCTCGGACGGCTTGTGCCCCTCCCACGCGGGGTCGTCGGCCGGCTTGTCGACGGTGGTGTAGTAGCAGCCGTCGCTGTTGCTGAACCAGCCCATCTCGGGGTCGTGGCACGGCCATTCCTGCCCGTGATAACTGCACAGCAGCGGGCCGCCGCTGTTGCCGCCCCCGCCACCGCCTCCGTTTCCGCCGCCCGTGGACGTGCCTCCCCCACCGTGGACCTCACCACAGATCACGTTCGGGGCGCATTGCTGCGCGCTGCCGCCCGGTGTTTCGTCCGCGATCGCCGGAACGGCCGCCGACATCAGCAGCAGGGCCGCCGACACCGGCGCGAGGGGTGCGAATCGCCGAGCGGTATTCCTGGTGTTCAGCATGTCCGGTCCGCCTCCCGCTTGAAGTCGTAGATCAGCCAGCGTGCTTGGAACCAGCGCAGGGACGCCTTCGCCACGTACCGGTCGACCCGCCCCACCGGTTCCCGCGCGGCCTTCGTGGTGGCGTCGACCCGGTTCCACTGCGACACGTCGAGGCAGTCCTCGATCACCGCGGTGTGCGGATCGGCGTTCAGGTCGACCGCCGTCACGACGGCGGAATTGCGCGGCGCCCCGGTCATCACCAGTTTGGCGTCGTGGAGTTGACGCAGTCCGACGAGCGTATCGGCGAGCGCCTGTCCGGAGGAGTACGTCTCCAGAGCGATTCCGTCCGAATCCGTGCGCCCGAATGCCTCGGTCTGGGCCCGCCACCAGTCCTGATAGGTGTTCACGGCCAGTCGGCCCGCGGCACCTTCCGGACCGGTGGTCGGCGCGATCGTGGCGTTTACGGAACCACCCGAAGGAGTTAGCGGGTTCACTTGCGCGACGCTCGGCGCACCCGTCCCGAGACGATCGACGGAACCGCCCGGCCCACCGCTCGCGCACGCGCCCAGCAGCATCGCCAGAACCACCCCACCGACCCCAACCGCCCCAGGGCGCAACACATTTCCGCGCTGCCGCATCGCCCCACCTCATCGCGACCGAACCCGACCGAAGTCCGTGGCCGCCGGAAGAATTCCGCCGTCCCACCGATGTTTCCGCGGGGCATCGATTCTTCGCCAACCCACCCCATCACGGCAACACCTCGGGCCCCCTGACCTTACGCGGAAGGCGGATCCGTCGGGGCACTTTCGCGCCACAGGACGGCCAACAGTTCTTCGGAAAGCGACAATCCGGCCAATGCGCCCCGCACCGCCGCCCGATTGCGCATCAAGAGGCGCCCGCCCTGCGGCGGAACGAGCAGGCGCGCGCCCGGCGCACCCGAACTTCCGGCCGGTTCCGCGCGGTCCACGACCGCGGCGACGGCGGGCTGGAGGTCCAGCGGCCCGACGGCGGCCGGCGCACCCGGCAGGCCCTGGCGCAGCACGGTGGTGAGGGCGTGGCTGAACGATCCCTCACCGCCCGGCAGCACGGCGTCCCGGCCGCGTCTACCGGGGAGGTAACGACCGATCCGGCCCCAGAGCGGGACGCGCGAGTAGCTCAGCAGTTCGCCCGCGCCCTCCTGGCCGGAACGGGTGTCGGCACCGCGTTCGAGCGCCGCCCAGGTGTCCCGGTCGGCGACGGCGTCGACGAGCAGCAGCGTCTCCTCCTGGTCGCCGTGCACCATGGCGCTGACCACCCAGTCCCAGGCGAGGCCGCGGCGGTAGGCGTTGCCGGCGGTGCTGCCGGCCGTGACCAGGGCGAGCCGGCGCCCGCGCGGGTCGGCGACCAGCTGGCCGAGCAGGCAGACCACCAGCCAGCGACCGGGGTGCTGGGCCGCCGAACGGACGGCGGTGAGCATCGCGTTGGCGTCCGCGTCCGGCGCGACGGCGGTGACCCGGCAGCCCCCCGCGCCGGTGTCGAAGCACATCCCGGGCAGTTCCCCGGCGAGCAGGCGGGCGCCGTCCGGCGCGTGCGCCGACCCGCCGAAAGCCTTGTCGGGGCCGCCGTCCGCCCCGATCACCACCAGATCGACCCCACCGGCCATCAGCACACCCCCTCCTCGCCGGCCCCGGCGCACCCGGGGCCGCCCGCCGGGCAGGCTACCGCCCCCGGCCGCCGCCGACGGGGCTCCCGGCCCCTTCGCTCCGGGACCATGGGCCCTATCGGCCCGTGCGGCGGCCGGAGGACGATCGGACGCATGGAGCCCGACGACCGTGTGGAGACCCTGAGCGAGACCGAGTGCCTGCGGCTGCTCAGCACCGTGCCCGTCGGGCGCGTGGTGTACACCGAGCACGCGCTGCCCGCCGTCCTGCCGGTCTCCTTCGAGGTCGTGGACGGGCGGTTGCTGCTCGCCGTGCGCCGGGGGAGTGCGACCGCGCGCGGGCTCGACGGCACCGTGGTGGCTTTCCAGGCGGACCTCCTGGACCCGGTCACCCGCACCGGATGGAGCGTGCTCGTGCACGGGCGGGCCAACGCGGTCGGCGACCCCGAGCAGGTACGGCGGGCGCTGCGCTCCGGGCTGCGGCCGTGGGTGGGGGACCCGGAGCCGACGTACTTCGCGCTGGTGCCGGAACTGGTGAGCGGGCGCCGGCTGCTCCCGGCCGGACACGGGGTGCTCTGGCCCTGAGGGGGTGCCGCGGGTCTCGACGAGTACTGCGGGTCCTGAGGGGTGCTGCGGTCCTGAGGCGCTGACCTGGGAGTTCCGCGTCCACCCTCGATGAGGTGCGGGGCCCGCTCCTGACAGGTACCCGGGAGTAGGCATACCCTGCCGACGTCCTGATCACCGGGCTGCGGCCCGTCCCCCTCCAGGAGCGACCGTGACGAGCTTCGCCTCCCTCGCCGACCTCACCTCCGCCGTCGGCACCGAGCTGGGCACCAGCCAGTGGCACACGATCGAGCAGCGGCAGATCGACCTGTTCGCCGAGGCGACCGGCGACCACCAGTGGATCCATGTGGACCCGCAGCGGGCCAAGGAGAGCCGGTTCGGCTCGACGATCGCGCACGGGTACCTGACGCAGTCGATGATCCCGGTGCTCGCCAAGGAGTGCTACAGCGTCGAGGGGGTGCGGATGGCGCTCAACTACGGGTCGGAGAAGGTGCGCTTCCCGGCGCCCGTGCCGGTGGGCACCGCGATCCGGGCCACCGCCGAGCTCGTCTCGGCCACCGAGGTGCCGGGCGGGGTCCAGGCGGTCGTGCGCTTCACCATCACCAGCGCGGAGAGCGCCAAGCCGCACTGCGTCGCGGAGACGATCACCCGCTTCTACGCCTGACCCGCCGCCCGGGGGCCCGCCCGCAGCGGCGGGCCCGCACTCCAATTGGCCTGTACGCCGATCGGCTCGCACTCCTATCGGCCCGTGCTCCGATCGGCCCGCACTCCTATCGGCCCGTGCTCCGACTGGTCCGTACTCCGATTGGCCCGCACGGACGTCTCCACCGGGTCCGGACGGCTCACGGGGCGTAATCTCCGACGAGATGGTTGTCGCACCGCGTGGGGGCCGCACCCGGCCCGCCCCGTGGTGCGCCCCCCGGCATGCCCGGTAGCCGTGACCGTCCCTGGAGGAGCCGTGCCCCGCCCTGCCCCGTGGTTCTCCCGCCTCGCCGGTCTGACCTCCCAGCTCGCTCCTCCGCCCGCACGCCCGGCCCGCGGCCCGGGATCCAGCCCGGGATCCAGCCCGGGACCCGGCCTCGCCCAACTGCCCCGCGCGGCCTGGCACCGCGTGCGGGCCGAGGCCTTCGGGGCCGACCCGCGCGGCGAACGACTGGCCCGCATCCACCGCTCCCCGCAGTTCGCCGACGGCTCCTTCCGCAACCCGCTGCCCACCCGCCGGCTGGTGTACGAGCGCAGCCCGCTGGAGATCACCCTCGCCCAGCTGTCCGGCGACAAGACCCGCCGGGCGCCCGCCGCCGCCGTACCGGTGCACCGGCTCCTGCCCTCCGACCTCGCCGAGCCGCCGGAGTCCGGGCTGCGGCTCACCTGGCTCGGGCACGCGACCGTCCTCGCCGAGATCGGCGGACGCCGGGTGCTGCTCGACCCGGTGTGGGGCGAGCGCTGCTCGCCGTTCGCCTGGACGGGCCCCAAGCGGCTGCACCCGGTGCCGCTGCCGCTCGCCGAACTCGGGCCGGTGGACGTGGTCGTGGTCTCGCACGACCACTACGACCACCTCGACATGGCGACCGTCCGCGCGCTCAACGGGACGGGCGCGGTGTTCGCGGTGCCGCTCGGGGTCGGTGCGCACCTGGAGCACTGGGGGGTGCCGACTGCGCGGATCGTCGAGCTGGACTGGTGGGAGTCGGCCGAGGTCGCCGGGCTGACGCTGACGGCCACGCCCGCCCGGCACTACTGCAGCCGGGGACCGCGCACGAGCGCGCTGTTCCTGTGGGCGTCCTGGGTGGTGGCCGGCGGCGGGCACCGGATCTTCCACAGCGGGGACACCGGCTACTTCCCCGGCTTCGCCGAGATCGGGCGCCGGCTCGGGCCGTTCGACGCGACGATGATGCAGGTCGGCGCGTACAGCGACTTCTGGCCCGAGGTCCACATGACGCCCGAGGAGGGCGTGCGGGCGCACCTGGACCTGGGCGGCGAACTGCTGCTGCCGATCCACTGGTGCACCTTCAACCTCGCGCTGCACCCGTGGGAGGAGCCGGCCGAGCGGGTGGTCACGGCCGCCCACGCGCTCGGCGCCCACCTCGCGGTGCCCCGACCGGGCAAGCCGTTCGAACCGGTGAATCCGCCGGCCCTGCGGCTGTGGTGGCGGGCGGTCGCGGCGGCGGCGCGCGGGAGCGTCGACCCGGTGGTGGTCCGGGAGACGGGTTTCAGCGAACAGATTTCAAAATCTGTTCGCTGAAATCTGTTATCTGTTATCTGTCTTCTGTCAGCTGTCTTCTGTCGTCTGTCACCCGTCGCCCGTCGCCGCTCCCCCCGACGTCCGCCCGCCCCCCACGCCCTGCTCCCTACGTCCTACTCCCCCAGGACGTCCCGCAGGGCCCGGGCCTCCTTCACCACCCGGCCAGAGCCGCCCTTCGCCGCCGTGCCCGTCACCTCGGCGATCACACCGCGCGTCCCCGTCCGGCGGGCGCAGTCGGCGGCCAGCGCGACGAGGTCCCCGAGGCCACGCACGCTCTGGTCCCCCGCCAACAGGACCGGCAGCGCGGCGCCGAGCACCGACCACACCGTCGCGTACGCCCCCGTCCCGGCCGCGAGGCCCAGCGCCGAGGCGAGCCGGGTGGGCTTCACCACACCGCACTCGACCAGTGCGCCCAGCTCCCGCCCGAGGAGCGCGCCGTCGAGGTCGCCGCGGGCGGCCAGCACGAGCAGCGCGTCGACGGCCGCCGTCCGGTCCTCGGCGTGCCGGGCACCGAGCCCGTACCCGAGGACCAGGTGCAGCGCGAGCCCCGCCCGCCCGCCGGCCTCGGCGAGCACGGGCAGCAGCGGCCCCGCCCCGCGCTCGTCGAAGTCGGCCGCCGCGGCGAACCAGTCGAGCCAGCGGGCCGCCAGCTCCTCGCGGTGCCACGGCAGCATCGCCGCCCAGTGCGCCGTCGGCATCCACAGCCAGTGCCGCTGCGCCCGGACCCGCGCCACGCTCGGCTCGGTGCCGTCCAGCAGCGCCCGGAAGTCGCCCGCGAGCCGCTCACCCGCCGGTCCCTCGGGCCCGGCGCCGAGGCCCGGCTGGGCGACGGCGACCCGGTGCAGGTCCTCCCACCAGCGCTCGCCGTAGAGGTGCGAACTCCGCGCGCCCCGGCCGGGCGCGAAGACCACCCGCTCCGACGGCTGGGCGGGCAGGCCGCCGCCGCGCAGCCACTGAGCCACCCACCGCCCGGCGGGCGTGGGCACCGCCTCCGCCGCGCGGAGCACGCCGGCGTCGGCCGGCCCGACCCGCAGCAGCGCCGAGCACAGGTCCGCCTGGCCCGGCGTGACGCCCGCCGCCGCGTACCCGGCCAGCCGCTCGACCAGCACCGCGGCGTCCAGCGCTCCGGTCGCGTCGGTGGGCGTGGCCAGCAGGTACGGCGGGCGGTTCGCCGTCACCTGCCACGCCGCCTCCTCCAGTCGGGCAGCGAGCACCCGGCCGTGCAGCGTCGTGTAGTCGCCGCGCAGCGGGGAGCGGCCCTTGCCGCCGAGGAAGTCCCGGAGCCGGTGCGGCGGCGTCCGGCCGGCCGCCGCCGTCGCGACGTAGAGGACGCCCCCGGGGCCGCAGTCCTGCCAACGCCCGACGTCGTTCCACTCGTGCACCCGAAGGACCGGCCCCAGCGCCTCGACGAGCGCGGCCCGGTCCTCGCAGGCGTGCCGCACGAGCCCGTCCAGGACGCGCTCGAACACCGCGACCTCCGGCGCCGAGGACGCGAGCAGCGCGGACAGCTCCTCCGCGACCTCCGCCGCCGAGGCGATCGGCGCCCCGAGCGGCAGCGGCTCGGGAACGGGCGGCAGCAGCTCGTTCCACCCGGTGTCCGGGTCGTCCCCGCCGACCGGTGCGCCGAACAGCTCGCCCGCGCGCGGATGGTGGACGGGGTTCAACCCCTCGGCGGCGAAGAGGAGTTCGGGCAGCACCGCGCTCCCGGCCGCCTTGAGGTGACGGGCCACCACGTTCAACGCCCGCTCCTGGACGCCCGCGTCCGGGTGCCCGAACGCCCCGGCCGCGGCGAGCACCACCGCGCCCGCCCGCTCCGGCGAGCGCCGGGCCGCCTTGTCCAGCCACCCCAACTGCGCGCGCACCAGCTTCTTCTCGGCCCGGAACAGCACCACCGCCGAGGCCTCGCCCAGCAGTTCGGGCTCGACCAGCCCGGCCTCGTCCAGCCCGGCCAGCTCCTCCTGCGCGTACCCGGCGATGACCGCCAGGCCGTCCAGCATCGCCACCAAGTCCCGTGCGCGGGCCGCGAACTCCTCGGGCGTCGGCGCGAGGGCGCGCAGCACGTCGGCGAAGAGCCGCTGGTCGGCGGGCCGCCCGCCGCGCAGCAGCCGGGCCAGGCAGCGGTCGAGCACCTCGCCGCGCTCCAGCACCCCGGAGGAGGCGAGCTCCGCGACGGCCTCCGTGAACACGTCCCCTGGCCGGTTGCTGAGCGACCAGGACAACAACTGCCCGACGTCGTCGAGTTCGAAGACCCTCGGTATCAGCACCGGGGTGAAGGCGTCGGCGCGCAGCTGCTGCGCGAGCGTCGGGCGCGCGCCGGTGCGGCCGATCTGCCCGTTCAGCCACTCCCGCACGAACGGCTCGCTCTGCGGCACCGCGCACCCGGTGCGCCGCACCACGGCCTCGACCACCGGGTGGAGCGACCAGCCCCAGCCCGGCACCGCCCGCTCGGCCAGCCGCGCGGCCACCTCGACCTGCCACTCCACCGGCTGCGCCGCGACGACCACGGCCAGCTCCCGGGGCAGCGTGCCGCTGCGCCCGCCGAAGTCCCGCCCGCCGATCCAGGTGGCCGCCCCGGCCGGACCCGCGTGGCAGCCGGCCCCGGCGACCAGCAGGGCGGCGGCCCGCGCGTTCGCGAGGTTCGACCACTCGCCGCGGATCTCCCGGCGCTGCTCCTTCAGCCCGGGCACGCAGGCCCGCCGCTGCGCCGGGTCCAGCGCGGCGAGCAGGCCGGGCACCGCCCGCACCGCACCGCTCCGGACGGCCGCGAGCAGCTCGCCGACCCCGTCCGCCATCGCCACGGCCGCGTCCGCCGATGCCACCGCGTTCACGCCCCGGCCTCCTTGCCGTCCCGTACGATCCCCACCGCGAGCGCGTGCTTGCACGGCCCGCGCCCGCCGCGGTACTTGGCCCACCACAGGCAGGTGCAGCTCACCCGGCCCGCTTCGTCCGTCCGCACCCGCTGGACATGGTCGTCCACCGTGACGACGGCCGTCGCACCGCCCTCCTCCAGCCGCACCGCGCCCGCCGCGACGAGCGCCCGCGCGGCCCGCAGCCGCGGGTTCGCCGCCTCGGCCCGCCCGGCGTCGTACGGGAGCTGCCGGTGGAAGTAGGCGGCCTCGGCGGTGTCGTAGCCGATCTGCCCGGCGGTGCCCAGCCTGGTGAGCGCGGCCCGCACCCGCTCCGCGGTGAGCCCGGACTGCTCGGCCAGGTCGGCGACCTCGATCCGCGGCTCCCACGCGAGCAGGACGGAGACGAGCTCGGCGTCCCGCTCGACGGTGCCGGTGGCCAGGGCCCCGAGCACGCCGCCCTCGCCGGAGAACCCGCGCGAGGCGTCCGGGGAGAGCGTCAGCGTCAGCCGCATGCCCGGCAGCACGACCTCCCACGCGGAGGCCGCCGGGCCGGCCAGGGCCGCACCGGCCACCGGCCCGTACACCCGAAGCGCGAGCGCGTGCCGCAGCACCCGCTGGAGCGCGACCAGCCGCTCGGGGCCGGGCAGGCAGACCGCGCCGGGCACCGGACGGGTGGTCGGCCGCAGGGTGCGCCCGGCCGGCACGACCCACCCGACGCCGCCGCGCCCGCCGCGCTCGCCACCCCCGCCGCGCGGCAGCGAGCGCAGGAAGCGGACCGCCTCGGCAGCGGGCAGCTCGGCCCGCAGGTCGAAGCCGGCCGCGGTGACCTGCGTCTCGGCGAAGCCGCGCAGCCAGCGCTCGGGCAGCGGCACCTTCTTCTCCACCACCGGCCCGTCGAAGGTGGTGACCTCCAGCGCGTCCGGCCCGACCGCGAGGTGCAGCGGCTCGGCCGGGCCGATCCGGGTGAGGGCCTCGCGCAGCGGGTTGTTGACGTCCACGTTGGTGGTGCCGTGGCCGATGTCGTCGCCGTCGAGTCCGGCCTCCAGCACGTCGAGCCGGGCGTAGACGCCGCAGCAGCCGGAGAAGGACTCGAAGCGCAGCCGGTCCCCGTTGGCGGTGACCACCGGGTCGAGCGAGGCGCGCAGCTGCGGCTGGTAGTAGCGGGCGGCGGCGACGTCCGCGACGGCGAGCAGCGCGGCGGCGGCCGGCGCCGGGTCGGCGAGGAAGCCCGTGAAGAACCGCGGGTTGGCCGCCGCGCCGAGCGGCGTGGCCCCGCCCGAGGTGGCCAGGTCGAGTCGCCGGCCGGCACCCGCGGCGTCCGGATCGAGCACGGCGGAGGGGCGCAGATAGGCGTACGCGTGTGCGGATTGCGTCATGCCGAGCACGCTAGGTGAGGGCACTGACAATTCCTCACCCGCGAGCGCGACTGAAACAGGTTCTACATCTCTTTCGCCCCCTCGATGGTTACCCACGTCACACCGCCACCGGTTGGCATCTGCCACTATGGGCCCGTGACCGACCTGACCGAACAGGCGAGACGAGCCGACGCCCCGGCCGGCTCCTTCGCCTCGCTGCTGGAGATCGAGCGGCTGGACGAGAACACGTTCCGGGGCCGCTGCCACGCCGGGGCGCCGATGCGCGCGTTCGGCGGACAGGTCGCCGCGCAGGCGCTGACCGCCGCCGGGCGCACCTGCGACGACGAACGCGCCGTGCACTCGCTGCACAGCTACTTCCTGCTGCCCGGCGACCCGACCGAGCCGATCGACTACGAGGTCGACCGGATCCGCGACGGCATGTCCTACACCACCCGCCGCGTCACGGCGGTGCAGAACGGGAACGCGATCTTCACGCTCTCCGCGTCCTTCAAGCGCCCCGAGCCGGCCGCCGAGCGCCACCGCCCGATGCCCCCGGTGCCCGGCCCCGACGGGCTGCCGGACGCGTTCTCGCTCTGGGAGCCGGCCGCCCGCGAGGCCCTCGCCCGCACCGAGGGCTTCCGCGAGCTCGAACTGCGCTTCGTCCCGGACGACGCGCCCGGCCTGCCGGAGGCCGTCCCGGGGATGCCGCAGCAGTTCGTCTGGCTGCGCACCGGCTCCCCGCTGCCGGACGGCGACCCGCTCCTGCACACGTGCGCGCTCACCTACCTGTCCGACCTCACCCTCGCGTCCACCGCCGGACTGCACGTGCAGCCGAACTTCTTCCGGCGCATCGAGCCGCCCCGGCTGCTGATGGCCTCGCTGGACCACGCGATGTGGTTCCACCGCCCGTTCCGGGCCGACGAGTGGCTGCTGTTCGCCCAGCGCAGCCCGTCCTCCTCGGACGGCCGGGGGCTGTCGCTCGGCGAGTTCTACGACCGGGACGGGCGGCTCGTCGCCTCGGCCGTGCAGGAGGCGCTGATCCGGGAACGGCGCTGATCCGGGCCGGGCCCGGCGGCCGGCGCCGCCCTGCTCAGCGCCGTCCCGGGCCTCCCCGGCACGGCGGTGACCGCCCGGCGAACGGAAGGGGGCCGGTCGGCGTCATACTCCTGAGCGGCCCCGGCCCGTATCATGGTGCGGGTGACCAAGGTTGACCTGTCACCACGGCCGGTGGAGGCGATGTCTCCGCGTCAGCTCGAACGCCGCGAAAGCCTGATCGCGGCGGCGCTCGCCCTGGTGAACGAGATCGGCGTCGAGCGGCTGCAGATGAAGCAGGTCTGCGAGCGGTCCGGAGTCGCCCTGGGGACGGCGTACCGCTACTTCTCCTCCAAGGACCACCTCCTGGCGGCGGCGATCGCCGAGTGGCACCGCCTGCTGCTGGCCGACCTGGTGGCCGAGCTGCGCGGGCCACGCGCCGGGCTGGGGGCCACGGACCGGGCGGTGCGGTTCGTCCGCGGCGGGATGCGCGCCTACCAGCGGCAGCCCGAGCTGGCGCGGCTGCGGGTGGCCGTCGCCGCGTCCACCGACCCCTTCGCCAGCGAGGCGCTGCAGGGCATGGCCCGGGCCGACAGCGCCGCGCTCCAGGCGCTGATGGGCGAAGTGCCGGGCGCCGCGAGCGACCTCGTGCGGCACATCGTGGGCCACGCCTGGCAGGGCGAGCTGACCGCGTGGGTGACCGGCCGCACGACGCTCGGGGACGCCAGGCGGCGCCTGGAGGACGTGGTGCGGCTGGTCCTGACCCCGTACGAGACGCCCTACCCGGCGCCCTACGAGGTCCAGACCGTGGTCCAGACCACTGCTGTACCGGCCACCGCGGTCCAGACCGCGCCGGTCCCGACCACCGCCTAGACCGGGCCCCGCCTAGACCCGGCCCCCGCCGGGTGCCGGTCCCGCGACCACCGTCACCGGGTGGGCCACCACCGCACCGAACAGGTAGCCCTCCCGGTTGAACTCCGCCGACCGCGGCTGCGTGCCGCCCCGGCGGTCCGTCGCCCGGGCGAGCAGCTCGTGGCGGCCGGGCCCCGCGGGGCGCCAGGCGATGCTCCAGCGCGTCCAGTCGCGGGCGCGCGGCTCGTCGTGCAGCTCGGCCCGCCGCCACGTCCGGCCGCCGTCGTCGCTCACCTCCACCCGGAGCACCGCGGCCCCGCCGGACCACGAGCGGCCGTGCAGCCGGTGGGTGCGCCCGGCCGCCAGCACGGCGCCCTCGGCGAGCTCGAAGGCGCACTTCGGCACCTGCCGGCTCAACGGGGCGCCGCCGCCGGGCGGGTGGCCGGGGCCGAACATCCGGTAGAAGTCGGTGTTCCAGGGCGAGGACAGCGGCCGGTCGGCGACCTCGATCGAGCCGAGCCACTTGATCGAGGCGATGCCCACCCAGCCCGGCACCACCAGTCGGGCCGGCGCGCCGTGGTCGGGCGTCAGCGGTTCGCCGTTCATCCCGTAGGCGAGCAGCACGTCGTCCAGCGCCTTGGCGAGCGGCAGCGGGCGGCGCACCGGGCCGTGGTCGACGCCGTCGCGGACGTAGTGCGGGTCGAGGCCGGCCGGCAGCAGGTCGACCGCGCCGGGGCCCAGCCCGGCCTCGCGCAGCACGTCCGCGAGCCGGACGCCGTACCAGCTCGCGGAGCCGACACCGCCGAGCGCCCAGGGCGTGCCCGGGACGCGCTGGTGCTGGCGGCTCGCGTAGTAGCTGCGGCCGTTCCCGGCGCACTCGATCAGGGCGCTGATCCGGCTGCTGGGCAGGGCCCGGAGGTCGTCGAGGGAGAACTCGACCGGCTGGTCGGCGGACGGGGAGCCGCGCAGACCGGTGCCGAACAGCCGCAGCCGCCACGTGCCGGGGTCGATCAGCGGGGTGCGGGTGTGGTTGCGGACGAAGAACCGTTCCACCGGGACGTGCCGGCCGATCGCCGCGCGGCCGTCCGCGCCGCGCAGCGCGTCCCAGCGCATCTCGGCGTTGGTGTCGTTGCGCCACGAACCACGCCGCGGGCAGCGGCTTGACGATCCCGGGCACGTGAACGGACTCAGGGGCGGACTCACGAACGGATTCCCGAACGGACACCTCGGCTGGTGCGTGGGCGGGCGCATGGACGTCATCGGCCATGGGCGGACTCCTTCCCTCCGAACGGAAGGCACTGTGCGCCACCGTTCCGTCACGCTCCGGATGGTACGGCCGCGCACCGGCCCCCCGTAAGACGGCCGGGGGGGCTTGACCTTCTCACCGGTGTGAACACCTACCGTACGGACGAGCCGCGCCCCGCACCCACGGACAGGAGCACCCACGATGGCGTCCACCCCCTTCCCCCCGCTCGCCCGGATCGTCCGCGGCACCGGCCCCGGCCTGCTGCTCGCCCACGGCGCCGGCGGCAGCGCCCGGGACAACTGGGGCCCGCTACTGGCCGGCCTCGCCGCCCACCGCACCGTCGTCGCCCCCGACTACCCCGGCTCCGGCGACACCCCCTACGAGCCCGGCGAGCCCACCCTCGACGACCTCGCCGACCGGCTCGTGGCGACCGCCCACGAGGAGGGCCTCGACACCTTCGACCTGGCCGGCTACTCGCTCGGCGCCGCCGTCGCCGTCCGGGCCGCCACCCGCCACCCCGGGCGGGTCCGCTCGCTGCTGCTCCTCGCGGGCGTGGCCGGCGGCTCGGCGCGGCTGCGACTGCTGGCCGACCTCGCCATCGACCTCGCCGACCGCCCGGCCGACCTGACCTGCCTGATGCTCACCGTCGTACTCGGCGGGACGTGGATCGACGCGCTCTCCCCCGACGACCTCGCGTTCCTGCGGGAGTCGCTCGACTCGCCCGTCCCGGCGGGCTTCCGGCAGCAGTTCCGGCTGGCGGGCCGGGCCGACGTGCGCGCCGAGCTCGCCGCGATAGCCGTGCCGACCCTCGTCGTCAGCACCACCGAGGACCAGCTCGTGCCGCCCGGCCAGCACCGACTCCTGGCCGACGGCATCCCCGGCGCCCGCCTCGCCGAAATCGCCTCCGGCCACCTCCCCGTGGTCGAGCGGCTGTCCGAACTGCGTTCCGTGGTGCTCGACTTCCTCAAGGAACTGGACGCCACAGCCGTCTGAGGCCTGGCGCCGAGCCCTCGGGGAACAGCGGGCAACGGCGGGGAACACCGCCCGTCGACGGGACGTTCGCCCGGTCATGCGCATCGGAGAAGTCTCCCGCCTGACCGGGGTGTCCAGCCGCCTGCTCCGCTACTACGAGGAGCAGGGTCTGCTCGAACCGGCCCGCTCGGCCGCCGGCTACCGCGAGTACGCCGAGGCCGACACCGTCCGGGTCCGGCAGATCCGCAGCCTGCTCGCGGCCGGCCTGTCCACCCGCGTCATCGCCGAGATCCTCCCCTGCGCCACCGGCCCGATCCCGGCCCTGGAGGCCTGCCCGGACCTGCTCGCCACGCTGCGCGGCGAACTCGCCGACATCGACTCGCGCATCGACGAGCTGACCCGAAGCCGCCAGGCCCTCGCCCGCTACCTGACCACCGCGCACGCCCCGACGCACGAGTACGCGGCCTGACCACCGCGTGCCCCCGACGCACGAGTACGGAGCCTGACCGTCACCGGCGAGCGGCCGTGACGGGACGTAAGTCCCCTCCCGCCGCCTCCCCGGCGCGCCCTCCCCGCCCTCGCGGTGCGAACTGGACATAGTGCGATATGCAGCCGAATCCCCGTCATATCGCCGCCGCCCCGGTCCGCCCCGCGAGGTACGAGAGGTACGCCCGATGAGCACCCAGCCGCCGCAGTCCGAGCCCCGCCCCAAGGGTCCGGACGAACCCGCCGCGACCCTCCCCGTCGACCGGGTGGTGTTCGGGGTCGGCGCCGTCCTGGTCCTGGCGGTGGTCGCCTGGGGCATCTTCGCCGAGGACTCCCTCGGCCGGACCTCGAAGACGGCGCTGGGCTGGGTCCTGCACAACTTCGGCTGGCTGTTCGTCGTCGCCGCCGACGTGTTCCTCGCCCTCACCGTCCTGCTGGCCTTCAGCCGCTTCGGCCGCATCCGGCTCGGCCGCGACGACGACGAGCCCGAGTTCTCCACCCTCGCGTGGGTCGCGATGATGTTCAGCGCCGGCATGGGCATCGGCCTCATGTTCTACGGCGTCGGCGAGCCGCTGCAGTTGTTCGCCGCCCCGCAGCCCGGCTCCGGCCTCGAACCGCAGAGCGCCGCCGCGGCCCAGCAGGCCATGGAGTTCTCGCTGTTCCACTGGACCCTGCACCCGTGGGCGATCTACGCCGTCGGCGGCCTCGCGCTCGCCTACACCACCTTCCGCAAGGGCCGGGGCAACCGGATCTCCTCGGCCTTCGTCCCGCTGATCGGGCAGCGCGGCGCGGACGGCTGGCCGGGGCGGGCGATCGACCTGCTCGCCGTGTTCGCCACCGTCTTCGGCTCGGCGACCAGCCTCGGCCTCGGCGCCCTCCAGGTGGCCGACGGGCTCGGCTACATCTCGTCCGTCCGCAACACCCAGAACGCCCAGATGGTCATCATCGGCTCGCTGACCGCCGCCTTCGTGCTGTCCGCGTTCTCCGGCGTCCACAAGGGCGTCAAGTGGCTCTCCACCGCGAACGTCGTGCTCGCCTCGCTGATCATGCTCTTCGTGTTCGTGTTCGGGCCCTCGGTGTTCGTCCTGGACGCCGTCCCGTCCACCGTCGGCGGGTACCTGTCCGACCTGCTCGCGATGTCCACCCAGACCGGCGCCTTCACCGACGAGAGCTGGCTCGGCTCCTGGACGATCTTCTACTGGGCCTGGTGGCTGTCCTGGGCGCCGTTCGTCGGCACCTTCATCGCCCGCATCTCGCGCGGCCGGACCATCCGCCAGTTCCTGCTCGGCGTGCTGCTGGTGCCCAGCGGGGCCACCGTCGTCTGGTTCTGCGTGATGGGCGGCACCGCGATCCGGCTGGTCACCACCCGCACCGCCGACCTCGTCGCCACGATCCCGCAGGGCGCCGAGGCCTCCCTGTTCGAGATGCTGCGCTCGCTGCCGCTCGGGTCGGTGACCAGCGTCGTCGCGGTGGTGCTCGTGATGACCTTCTTCATCACCAGCGCCGACTCCGCCTCGCTCGTCCTCGGCTCGCTGTCCAGCCGGGGCTCGCTGCACCCGCGCACGTGGCTCGTCGTGGTGTGGGGCGTGCTCATGGGCGGGGTCGCCGCCGCGCTGCTGCTCGCGGGCGGGCTCACCGCCCTGCAGAACGCGACGATCCTCGTCGCACTGCCGTTCGTCGTCGTGATGCTGCTGCTCTGCGTGTCCCTCGTGAAGGAGCTGCGGGAGGACCCGGCCGCCGGGCCGTCCCGGTTCCACCCGGCGCACGGACTGCGGGACGCGGTCCGCGTCGCGGTCGGCGAGGCCCTCGCCGACGCGGGCCGCCGCGACCGCACACCACCCGTCTGACCAGCCAAGACGCCCCGCCCGAGCCAGGTTGGGGCGTATCCGCCCCAACCGACGTCCAACCCCCGTCCGGACTTAACCCGTGCGTACCGACCGTTCATTCCGTCCTGCCACCCTCCGTGACATGAACGCCTTCCCTCCGGCGACCTACCAGGAACCGCGCTTCCCGCTCCCCCAGCGCCACCGCCGCCTGCTCGCCTGCGCCGCCGTCCTCGCCTCCATCGTCCTCGGCACCTTCGGCGTCGGCGCGACCGTGGAGACCGTCCAGCACGACACCGTGACGACGACCGCCACCGCCGGCAAGTAACCGACCGCCCCACCGGACCCACCAGCACCGCCGTCCCCAGGGGCGCGGTGCTTTCGCATGTCCGGGCCGGACAGCCCGGGAGGGCCTCGGGAGCGCCTACTCGCCCTCGTCGCGGCGGGAGTGGCGGCCCGTGCCCGGGGAGGGGCAGAGGTCCAGCGCGGGGGCGTAGCGGGCGGCCGGGGGGCGCAGGAGCCACGCCGGGGGACGGGTCGCACGCGGGGCGGGGGTGATCAGGCCCAGGCGGTGCAGGAGGTCGAGGGCGTCGCGACGCAGCGCGGTGCGGTCGGCGAGGTAGTCGCGGCGCCAGCCGGCCGGGAGGCCGTACTCGTCGGCGATGTCGCCGAGGACGCCGTCTATCAGCGCGTCGGGGATCGGCACGTCGCCGTCGGTCGGGTCGCCGGGCAGCGGGCGGACCTCCTCGACGAGGCGCTCGACGAGCAGCAGGGCCGCCTGCGGCAGGGTGCCGGCACCGGGCAGGGCGAGGTCGGTCAGTTCGTCGGCCGGGTCCAGCAGGGCCACCCCTTCGGCCCTCAACTCGGCTTCCAGGCCGAGGAATTCGCCGAGTGCGGCGGGCCCGCTGAGTCGGTGGTCGCGCAGCCATTCACGCTGTTCGCCGGGGAGGTCGGCGGCGAGGACGGCGGGGGTCTCGGCGAGCAGGCGGCGCACGGCGGTGGCGGGTTCGGCGTCGGCGGCGCGGCGGATGAGGTCGGCAGCGCCGTCGGCGAGGGCGGGCGGCCCGGCGGGGACGGCGCGGGCGAGTTCGCGGTCGACGGTGAGCACGCAGGAGCGGTCGGCGGCGGCCGGGTCGTCCGGGAGTCCGTCGAGCACCTGCCAGCCGGCGAGCGCGGCGAGGGCCAT
Organism: Kitasatospora sp. NPDC057936; assembly: GCF_042887525.1. Classification (NCBI taxonomy): domain Bacteria; kingdom Bacillati; phylum Actinomycetota; class Actinomycetes; order Kitasatosporales; family Streptomycetaceae; genus Kitasatospora; species Kitasatospora sp. NPDC057936. The sequence goes on along the minus strand of NZ_JBHVPD010000006.1, from coordinate 152,778 downwards.
GGCGCGGTCGGCGGGCGCGGCGGGCAGGTCGGGCGCGGCGGCGCGCATGGCGTCGAGCAGCCGCCGGTACGGGAGTTGCTCGGGGGCGTCGACGAGCAGGGCGAGCGCGAGGGCGAGCTGGGCGTAGCCGGCGGGGGTGAACGGGGTGCCGGTGCCGGGGTCGTGGAGGCGGCGGGCGGCGGCGGGGCCGAGGCCGGCCTTGTAGAGGCGGGCGTGCCAGGGGCCGACGACGAGGCGGTAGCCGAGCAGGGTGTCGAAGCGCTCGGTGAGCCAGTCGCGGTGACGGCGGATCAGCGGGAAGCCGTCGGCGTGCGGGCCGGAGGCGGTGACGAGGGGGTGGGCGAGCAGCAGCCGCGCGGCGATGCGGCGTTCGGCGGCAGCGTCGGGGTGCGGCGGGTCCTGGGGGCCGCGATCCCGGGCCTCACGCTCATGGGCAGCAGGCTCATGGGCAGCACACCCCTGGGCGGCACACTCCTGGGCAGCACGCTCCTGGACATCGCGGTCCCGGGCTTCAAGGGGCTGGACGTCACGCGGCTGCTTTTCGCACGCCTGCGTTCCGCACGCCTGGACCGCGCACCCCTCGGTTTCCCGCTCCTGGGCGGAACGATCCTGCGCGCCGGGCAGCAGCCGGGTCCGCTCGGGCTTGCGGTGCCTTCCGGGCTTGCCCGCCTTGGCGCCTGAGCGCACGACGGGCGGCGCGGCGGCGTCCCGGCGGGCGCGGCGCAGGCCGCGCACCGGGCGGGCCTCGCGGACGCGGCGCACGGCGGCGGCGTGCGCTGTGGGGCCGTGCCACCAGCTAATGTCGGCGTCGGCCGGCACGTCGGCCGGAACACCGAAGTGACGGGCCGGATAGAGGCCGAAGGACGCGGTGCACAGGTCGTCGGCGATGCCGGGGCCGGCCGCGGCGAACCAGTGCGCGAGCCGCAGCAGCCCCGGATCCGGCGACAGCTCCCGCCCCGCCGGGGACTGCCCCTTCACATCGTCAGACCTACTGCCGGGAACGGGGACGGACGCCGTGACGGACGGCGCGACGGATGCACAGGAGGTCGCGGACGCAGCGGCGGGGGCGGGTACGGCGAGGACGGCGTCGGTGGTCCCCCGCCCCGTTCCGCCCGTGCGCCCGTCCGGCCTGCCGTCCGCCACCCGGGTGGCGGAGGCCGCGTACTCCTGCTGCTCCATGTCGGGGACCAGACTAGACGGTGGCCGGGTCACCCGTCGGCAGCAACCGGGCCCCGGGCGGACATCCCGGCCAAGTGGCCGCCCGCCCTCCGCTACGTCGCCGACGGCCTGCGGGCACCGCCACCCCGGCCCCGTCGCGCCCCCGCCACAGCCCCATCGCGCTCCCCGAGTACCGCTCGCCGAGGTGTCATCCCCCGCCCCCGAATGGGGTTACGCACCGGTAACCCGGTCTACCGCCGCGCCGGACGGTCGCCTAGGGTTCGAGCGCGAGGCCCGTTCCCCCCCACCCTCATTCCCGGAGGTCAGCAGCCGCATGAGCATCAGTACGACCACCCGAGCCGTCCTCGGCGGGCGCCTGCGCTCGACCACCGGCCTGCTGGGCGGCTTCGCGGCCACCTCGGCGGCACACCTGGGCGCGATCCTCTCCGGCACCTCCGTGCTCCGCAACGCCACCAAGCCCGCCCTGATGCCCCTGCTGGCCGCGCACAGCGTCTCGGCGGCGACGGCGGCGGAGCGGGAGGCGCCGAAGCTGCTGGCACCGGCGCTGCTGCTGAGCGCGGGCGGGGACGTACTGCTCCAGCTCAAGGACGACACCGCGTTCCTGGCCGGAATGGGCTCCTTCGCGGCGGCGCACGTCTGCTACGTGACGATGTTCGTGCGCCAGGGGGCGCTCACCGACCGCAAGCGCGCCCTCCTGGTGGCGGCCGCGTACGCGGGGGCGTGGGCCGGCATGATCGGGCAGCTCTGGCCGGACCTCGGGGACCTCCGGGTGCCGGTGGCGGGCTACAGCCTGCTGCTCGCCTCGACCGCCGTGACCTCGGCGGGGCTGGGCTGGCGCACCGGCCTGGGCGGGGCACTGTTCCTGCTCTCCGACACCCTGATCGCCACCCAGCTGGCGAAGTGGCGCGAGCTGCCGGGGCATCAGTTCTGGATCATGGCGACGTACATCCTCGCCCAGTACCTGCTGGCCGACGGCGCCCTGAAGGCCGAGCAGCGGCAGGCCTGAGCCCGCCCCGAGGCGCCCTGGCGTCCCGGGGCACCGCGGCAACACCATCGGGACACCACCGCGCCGCCGGTCCGAGAACGGTCCGGCGGCGCGGCGGATGCGAGCGGGAGGCACGCGGAAGGGCCATCAGGCACCGCGCCTCCGCAGCAGCCAGAAGCCGCCGACCCCGCCGGCGACGAGCACCAGGCCGCCCGCCAGCTCGGCCGGGTCGCCCGCGACCGAGCCGCCGAGGCCGGTGTGGACGGAGCCGTGCGGGGCGACCTGCTGGCTCCCGGCACCGGACTGACCGAGCGAACCGGCCCACTCCCCGGCCGCCTTGCCCCAGTCGCCCAGGCCTTTGTCGGGGCCTTTGTCGGTGCCCTGGTCCGGGCCCGTGACGGTGGTGACCGTGACGGACGTGGAGAAGGCACCGCCGTCGGGGCAGGTGCCGTCGACCTTGCTGTCCCCGCCGTGCTGGCCGGCCAGGCGCGCGGAGCCGCTGTGCTTGCCGTCCGGGCCCAGGGTGAGGGTGGCCGGGCCGCCCTCGAAGGCCGCCGAGTGGGCGGTGATGGTCTTCGCGTCGGGTTTGTCCGACTTCTCGCAAGAGACCGTGACCGTCACGGTCTGGCCCGGTGCGGCCTGGGACGGGCTGACCGAGGCCGCACCGTCCCTGGCGATCGCGAGGGGGGCCGTCAGACCGGTCAGTACCGTCGCGCCGATCAGGGCGGCGGCGGCCGTACGCGTGGGGCGCATGCCGGAACCTCCGGGATTCTCGGGCGCGGCCGGGGACTCCCATGTCCACGTGGTCGAACAACCGCACCCAGTCACTCACCGACGGTAGGCACCCCTTCGGCGCCCGGCCACCGCGCAGGACCGTTCGGGTTACGGGCGGTAGCTGTGCGTGACACGGAAGCTGTGCGTGACGCGGTAGCTGTGCGTGACTCAGAGATCCAGGTCGACGACCACCGGGGCGTGGTCCGAGGTGCCCTTGCCCTTGCGCGCCTCGCGGTCGACGTAACTGTCGGTGACGGCGTCGGCGAAGGGCTCGTTGGCGTAGGTGAGGTCGATGCGCATGCCCCGGTTCTTCGGGAACGCCAGCTGGCGGTAGTCCCAGTAGGTGTAGGGGTGGTCGTACTTGAGCGGGCGGGGCACGACGTCGTGCAGGCCGACCTCGCCGAGGGCCTCCAGCGCGGCCCGCTCGGCCGGGGTGACGTGCGTGAGGCCCTCGAAGGCGGCGACGTCGAAGACGTCGTCGTCGGTGGGGGCGATGTTGAAGTCCCCGAGGACGGCGAAGGGGCGCGGCCCGGCCGCGTCGTCGGCGGAGGCCTTGCGCAGGGCCTCCAGCCACTCCAGCTTGTAGCGGTAGTGGGCGTGGTCGACCTCGCGGCCGTTGGGCACGTAGACGGACCAGACCCGGACGGGGCCGCAGGTGGCGGCGATGGCGCGGGGCTCGACGTCGGGCAGCAGGGCGTCGTCGGCGAGGTAGCCGGGCTGGCCGGGCAGGTCGCGCACGACGTCGTCGAGGCCGAGCCGGGAGACGATCGCGACGCCGTTCCACCGGCCGTTGCCGTGGGCGGCCGTCTCGTAGCCGAGCGCGCGGACGTCCTCGTAGGGGAAGGCGTCGGCCGCGCACTTGAGCTCCTGGAGGCAGAGCACGTCGGGCTTGGCGCTCTCCAGCCACTCCAGGAGCTTGGGCAGCCGCGCGGTGACGGAGTTGATGTTCCAGGTGGCGATGCGGACGGTCACGGCGGGCGGCCTTCCCGGGTCGTACGGACGGCGGACGGGGCGGGCGCCCGCTGGGAGCGCCCACCCCGAACATACCGCCCGCTACCGACAATCCCGGCAGGCTCCGGTCCGCATCTCAGCCCGCGGGCCGGACCACGGCGGCCGCGCCGCCGCCGCGCCGCACGGGTTCGGCCGCGGCCACCCAGCGGCCGTCCGGCAGCCGCTCGACGCCGGTCGCGGCCCCGATCTCGTCCACCGGGCTGAAGCGCTGCCCGAGCGCCTCCAGCCCGGACCGCTCGGGCAGCGCGAGGAAGCCCGGCTCGGCCTGGGTGGTGGCGGTGTTGCGCTGGCTGGCGCGCGGCGCGGCGATGGCCTGCTCCAGGCTCAGGCCGCGGTCGAGGCGGCCGAGGAGCACCTGGAGGGTGGTGGTGATGATGGTCGCGCCGCCGGGGCTGCCGGTGGCGAGCAGCGGCTCGCCGTCGCGCAGCACGACGGTCGGCGACATCGACGAGCGCGGCCGCTTGCCGGGCCCGGGCAGGTTGGGGTCGGGCACGCCGGCCGCGAGCGGGGCGAAGTCGAAGTCGGTCAGCTCGTTGTTGAGCAGGAAGCCGCGGCCGGGGACGGTGATGCCGCTGCCGCCGGTCTGCTCGATGGACAGGGTGTACGCGACGACGTTGCCCCAGCGGTCGGCCACGGTGAGGTGCGTGGTGTTCTGGCCCTCGTACGGCTCGGGGGCGGCCTGGCCGCCGTCCGCGCACTCGGCCGGGTCGTACGGGTCACCGGGGGCGAGCGGGCTGGTCAGGGCCTTGTCCGGGCTGATCAGGCAGGCCCGGGAGGCGGCGTAGTCGGGCGAGAGCAGTTCCTTCGTCGGCACGTCCGAGAAGCGCGGGTCGCCGAGCCAGCGGTTGCGGTCGGCGAAGGCGATCCGGGAGGCCTCCAGGAAGTGGTGGTAGTACTGCGTGCCGCTGTAGCCGGAGACGTCGCCGTTCTCCAGGATGCCGAGGGCCTCGCCGACGGTGGTGCCGCCGGAGCTGGACGGTGCGATCGAGTAGACGTCGTAGTCCCGGTAGGCGACGTGTGTCGGGGCCTGGCGGCGGACCGCGTAGGAGGCGAGGTCGGCGGCGTCGACCTTGCCGGGTCGGGCGTTGCGCCCGGAGGCGGGGTCGACCGGCGGGTGCTGGAGGGTGTTGACGACGTCCCGGCCGATGTCGCCCTGGTAGAACGCCTTGGTGCCGTCCTTGCCCAACTGCCGGTAGGTGGCGGCGAGATCGGGGTTGCGCAGGACGGAGCCGACCTCGGGGAGCTTGCCGCCGGGCAGGAACAGCCCGGCCGTCGCCGGGAAGTCCTTGAAGCGGCTGTAGTTGTCCTCGGTCATGCCGCGGAAGGTGGCGTTGACGACGAAGCCGTCGTCGGCGATCCGCTCGGCGGGCCGCAGGTTCTCGGCGAGCGAGCGCGAGCCCCACTGCCGTAGCGCGTCGTCCCAGGTGGCCGCGGTGCCGGGGACGCCGACCGACAGGCCGCTGGTGACGGCGTCGGGGAAGGCGAGCGGCTTTCCGCCCTCCAGGAAGAGCCCGGTGTCGGCGGTGCGGCCGGCGGTCTCGCGGCCGTCGATGGTGTGCACGCGGCCGGTGGCGTGGTCGTAGTAGACGAAGTACCCGCCGCCGCCGATCCCCGACGAGTACGGCTCGGTGACGCCGAGGGCCGCGGCGGCGGCGACGGCCGCGTCCACCGCGTTCCCGCCCTTGCGCAGCACCTCGATCCCGGCGGCGGTGGCCTCCGCGGACACCGTGGACACGGCCCCGCCCCACCCGACCGCCTCCGGCACGTGGGCCGGCGGCGCCACCGCCCCGGCCGGCCCGGCGGCGGACCACACCAGAGCACTCGCGAGCAACAACGGTGGCGCGAGGCGGGTCAGAGCCCTCATCCCATTCCTCCTGAGTCGGCGTCAACTCCGTTGTTTCACAGGAGGTGTGATCCCGACAACCACACGGCGGCGGCGAAGTGCGGCGACCGGCCCCGACCCCGGCCTCTGACGGCCGGGACCACTGGAAGGCCGAGGGCTGACCCTTCGGGAGTTTGCGGGCGGAGGGACGGCCGACGATCAACAGATAACAGATGACAGAAAACGAAATCTGTCATCTGTTATCTGTTCGCTGAAAGTTGTTCGCCGCCCCCCGCCCTACAGCGCGCTGCGCTCGACCCGGCGGCGCTTGATCGTGCGGAAGCGGCGGGCGACCTGGCGGGCGAGGTCGGCGGCGCCGACCAGGCCCGCCTCGTTGCCGAGGGCCGCGTGGACGATGACGGCCTCCGGGCGGAAGCCCCGGCCGGTGAGGGTGCGCCGGAAGGTGTCCCGGGCGGGGCCGAGCAGGAGGTCGCCCGCCTCGGAGACGCCGCCGCCGATGACGAACCGGCCCGGGTCGAGGGCCGCGGCCAGGTTGGCGATGCCGACGCCCAGCCAGGTGCCGACCTCGTAGAGCAACTCGGTCGCCGTCGGGTCGCCGGCCTGCGCGGCCTCGGTGACCAGCGGGCCGGTGATGCCCTCGACGGTCCCGCCCGCGAGGGCCAGCAGCGGCTGCACCACCGGCGACTCCTCGGCGATCAGCTCGCGCGCGTCGCGCACCAGCGCGTTGCCGGAGGAGTACTGCTCCCAGCAGCCCCGGTTGCCGCACGGGCAGCGGTGGCCGCCGGGCACCACCTGCATGTGCCCGAACTCGCCCGCGAGCCCGTACTTGCCGCGGTCGACGTAGCCGTCGCGCACGACGGCCCCGCCGATGCCGGTGCCCAGCGTGAGCATCACCATGTGGTCCTCGCCGCGCCCGGCACCGAAGCGCCACTCGGCCCAGGCCGCCGCGTTGGCATCGTTCTCGACGATCACCGGGAACCGCAGCCGCTCGCTGAGCGCCTGCTGGAGCGGCTCGTTGCGCCAGTTGAGGTGGGGGGCGAAGAGCACCTTGGAGCGGTCGGCGTCCACCCAGCCGGCCGCGCCGATGCCGACGGCGTGGACGTCGTGCCGGTCGGCGAGCTCCAGCACCAGTTCGACGATCACGTCCTCGACGACCTTGGGGCTCTTGCTCTTGTGCGGGGTGTCGGTGCGCAGCTTCTCCAGCACCTTGCCCTCGCCGTCCACGACGCCCGCGACGACCTTGGTGCCGCCGATGTCGATGCCGATGGTGGGCAGCCGCAGTATCCCGGCGGGCAGGGCGCGGCGGCGGCGTTCGGCGCGCGGGCCGAGGCCGAGCAGGGTGGGCAGGACGGCCGGCCGGGTGCTGCCTTGGGGGCTGTTCACGGCTTCGGACGCTCCTCACGGGTGTCGGAACGGGTGTCGGAACGGGTGGTCTCGGAACGGGGGGCGTCGGAACCGGTGGTGTCGGAACCGGTGATGTCGGTACGGGTGTCGTCAGGGCCGGACGCGCCGCGCGGGCCGCCGCCCGCGTTCGGCCGCGCCAGCTCGTGGGAGAGCTCGGCGAGGTCGGAGCCCCCGGCCATCTCGGTGGTGAGCTGTTCGAGCCCGATCGCGTCGCGCGGGTGGCTGCCGGCCATCCGGCCTCGCTTGAGCAGGGTGAAGTGGTCGCCGACCAGGTACGCGTGGTGCGGGTTGTGCGTGATCAGGACGACCCCGAGCCCGGCGTCGCGCGCCGCGGTGACGTACTTGAGCACGACGCCCGACTGCTTGACGCCCAGGGCGGCGGTGGGCTCGTCCAGGACGAGCACCTTGGCGCCGAAGTGGACGGCGCGGGCGATGGCCACGCACTGGCGCTGGCCGCCGGACAGGGTGCCGATCGGCCGGTCGACGTCGTGCAGGTCGATGCCCATCCGGGCGAGCGCCTCGCGGGTGGTGGCGCGCATGCCGTCGGCGTCGAGGCGCAGGCCGCCCCAGCGGCGCAGGCTGCGCTCGGAGCCGAGGAAGAAGTTGCGCCACACGGGCATCAGGGGGACGACGGCCAGGTCCTGGTAGACGGTGGCGATGCCGCGGTCGAGGGCCTGGCGCGGGGAGTCGAACCGGACCTCCTCGCCGCCGACGGTGTAGACGCCCTCGTCGTGCCGGTGCAGCCCCGCGATGATCTTGATCAGGGTGGACTTGCCCGCGCCGTTGTCGCCGAGCACGCAGCTGATCTCGCCGGCCCGCAGGGTCAGCGAGACGTCCTGCAGCGCCCGGACGGTGCCGTAGCTCTTTCCCACGCCGTCGAGCGCGAGCAGTTCGCCCTCGGAAGGAATCCCGGCAGTCATCGCGGCCCCCGCTCGGCCCGGCGCTTGACGAACGCGTTCAGCAGGGCGGCGAGCAACAGCATCGCGCCCAGGAAGAACTTGAACCAGTCCGGGTTCCACTGCGCGTACACGATCCCCTTGCTGGCCATGCCGAAGATCAGCGCGCCGAGCGCGGAGCCGGCCACCGAGCCGTAGCCGCCGGTGATCAGACAGCCGCCGATGACGGCCGCGACGATGTAGATCAGCTCGTTGCCGACGCCCTCGCCGGACTGGACGGTGTCGAAGGAGAACAGCAGGTGCTGGCCGAGCACCCAGGCGCCGAAGCCGACGCCGAGGTAGAGCACGGTCTTCGTCCGGGCGACGGGCACGCCGACCGCGCGGGCCGCGGCCGCGTCGCCGCCGACGGCGAAGATCCAGTTGCCGAAGCGGGTGCGCAGCAGCACCCAGCTGCCGACGGCGAGCATGCCGAGCCACCACCACACGGTGGCCTTGACCGTCAGCCCGCCGACGGTGACCTCGGAGGCGAACAGCCAGCGGCAGGAGGCGAAGCCCTGCATGTCGGAGATCGGCTTGGTCGACACGGTGCCGGAGACGAGCTTGGTGACGCCGAGGTTGGCGCCGGTCAGCATCAGGAAGGTGCCGAGCGTGACGATGAAGCTGGGCAGCCTGGTGCGCCCGAGCATCCAGCCGTTGAACCAGCCGACCGCGAGCGCGGCGGCGAGCGAGGCGACGACGCCGACCCAGGTGACGGCGGTGAACTGGTAGGAGATCATCGACGAGGTCAGCGCGGCGGTGGTGACCAGCACGCCGGCCGACAGGTCGAACTCGCCGCCGATCATCAGCAGGGAGACCGGCACCGCCATGATCCCGATGGTGGACGCGGCGTAGAGCACGGTGCCCAGCGAGGCGACCCGCAGAAAGGGTTCGGCGGCGGCCGCGAAGACCAGGAAGACGGCGCCGGCGGCGATCAGCGCCCCGAGCTCGGGGCGCGCCAGGAGGCGCCGCAGGGCCGCCGGACGGTCCTGGACGAGGAAGTCCGCCGCACTCGGCGGGAAGCTCGACGGAGAGCCGGACGGAGCGCCGGGCGTAGGGCCGGACGGAGGGCCGGACGGGCTGCTCAACGGGTCCCCCTCGCGACGTACTCGGCGAGCGCGTCCGCGTCGTTCTTCGTGAGGATCTGCGGGCCGGTCGCGACCGGCTTGCCGCCGCCGAGCATGTCCAGGTTGGACTTGTACAGCCACAGCAGGTCGACGCCCTCGTAGCCCTGGAGGTAGGGCTGCTGGTCGACGGCGAAGCCGACGCTGCCGGACTTCAGCCCGGCGACGACCTGGGTGCCGAGGTCGAAGGTGTCGAGCTCGACCTGGCGGCGGGCGTCCTGGACGGCCTGGAGGCCGGTGGCGGCCATCGGACCGGAGAGGGTGAGCACGGTGTCGATGGCCGGGTCGGCCTGGAGCTTGGCGGAGATCGCGGCCCGGGCGTCGGGCATGTTGACGCCGTCGACGTAGAGCACCTGGAAGGAGGCGCCGGGCAGGGCGGAGCCGGACTGGGCGCCGGAGCAGCGCTGCTCCTGGCCGACGTTGCCCTGCTCGTGGATGACGCACAGGACGGACTTGCGGCCGCGGGAGGCGAGCTCGGCGCCGGCGGCCTGGCCGGCCGTCGTCTCGGCCTGGCCGATGTGGGTGAGCGCGCCGAACTTCGCGGAGTACTCCTGGCCGGAGTTGATCGTGATCACGGGGATGCCGGCGGCCTTGGCCTTGGCGAGGACGGCGGCCATGGCGTCGCCCTTGGCGAGGGTGACGAGCAGGCCGTCGACCTTCTGGTCGATGGCGGCCTGGACGAGCTGGACCTGGTTCTGGGTCTGCGCGTCGTTGGAGTACAGGAAGGTGATGTTGTCCTTGGCGGCGGCCTGCTCGGCGCCCTTGCGCACGCTGTCCCAGAAGGCGTCGCCGGGCCCGGCGTGGGTCACCATGGCGACCTTCCACCGCGGGGTGGTGACGGCGCTGCCGCCGGCGGCCGCGGCCTTGGCGCGGGCCTCCTCGGCGCGTCTGCCTCCGGTACTGCTGCAGCCGGCCACGGCGACCGCGACCGCGAGGACGGCGAGGACGGGCTGGAACCGGCGGGACGGGCGAAAGCGGGTTGTGCTCATCCCACGATTCTCTCCGTAACCGCGGTACGGGCTCGCACCGCCTCGCCCGGCGGCCGGGGCGGGGCGGACGGTAAGGTGCCTCGGGGCACCTTCCTGAGCGTCGGCTGGACACCTCGTCCGGCGGACGGCCGTCCGGGTGGCAGACTAGACGCCGATCCGAAAGCGGAACATCACAGAAACGTGATGTTCCTCTCAGGTTCCGCACAGATTCGGACGGCAACCGATCCCGGGTTCAACGCCGTCCCTTGCCATTGGAGTGCGCGCGGGCGAGTGGGGCCCGAGCGGCTTGCGATCCGGATAACGAGAACTGATGCAACTGACAGGTACGCCCTTCTTCATCCTCACGGTCGTCCTCGTGCCGGTGTCGATCGCGGTCGCGCTGTTCTTCTGGGGCAAGGTGCGCGGACCCGAACCGGTCAAGGTGCTCTCGCGGCTGGTCATGATCGTGTTCTGCCAGATCACGGCCGTGCTGACGGTCTTCGTGATGGTGAACAACGCGAACCTGATCTACGGCAGCTGGGACGACCTGCTCGGCACCGGCGACCACGTCCGCGCGGTGCCCGCCGTACCGAAGGACGACGCGGCCGGCGCGGCCAAGTCGGGCGGGGACGCCAAGCCCCCGGCGAAGGTGCTCCAGCAGTTCGGCGGCGTGAACGACCCGGCGGTGCCCGGCGACGTCAAGAAGACCGAGCTCAAGGGCCAGGTGTCCGGCGTCGACGGCGAGGTGCTGGTCTGGACGCCGCCGCAGTACGACGACCCGGCGTACAAGGACAAGAAGTTCCCGGTCGTCGAGCTGATCCCGGGCTACCCGGGCTCGTCCTCCACCTGGTACGGCACCCTCAAGGTGTCCGAGCAGCTCAAGCCGCTCATGCAGCAGGGCAAGGTCGCCCCGTTCATCCTGGTCTCGCCGCGCACCCTGCTCCTCGGCAACCACCAGGACGCCGGCTGCACCGACATCCCCGGCAAGGTCAACGCCGACGCGTGGGTCACCCGGGACGTGCCGCAGATGATCATGGACAACTTCCGGGCCGACCCCTCCCCCGATCGCTGGGCGATCGCCGGCTACTCGGCCGGCGCGCACTGCGCCGCCAAGCTCTCGCTCGCGCACCCGAACCGCTACCGGGCCGGCATCAGCCTCTCCGGCTACAACGACCCGGCCCAGGAGTCGGACTCGCTGGTCGGCAAGAACCCGCAGCTGCGCGAGGCCAACAACCCGGTCAACATCCTGAAGACCGCCCAGACCCCGCCGAAGGTCTCGCTCTTCATCAGCGGCGCCAAGGGCGACGGCTTCGAGGACGCCCAGGCACTGGCCGCCGCGGCCAAGGCCCCCACCACCATCCAGGTGCAGGAGACCACCGGCCCGCACACCACCGACCTGTGGAAGCGCATGGTGCCGAATGTCTTCGAGTGGCTGACCGGGATCATCCCCGCGCAGTAACGATCACCCGAACGACGAAGGGGCCCGCCGCGAACGTACGCGGCGGGCCCCTTCGTCATGTCGTCCCGGCGTCAGGCCAGTTCGAGGGCCAGGTAGAAGTCCACCCGGTCCTCCAGGCGCGAGAGGTCCCGGCCCGTCAGCTCCTCGATGCGGCCGATCCGGTAGCGCAGCGTGTTGACGTGGACGTGCAGCTGCCCGGCGCAGCGCGTCCAGGAGCCGTCCGAGCGCAGGAACGCCTCCAGGGTGCGCACGAGGTCCGCCTGGTGCTCGATGTCGTAGCCGATCACCTTGTCCAGCAGGCGGCTGCGGAACGCGCGGCGCACCTCGTCGGGGACGGCGGCCAGCAGGAGCACGTGCGAGGCGAGCTCCTCGGGGCCGGCCACGCACACCCGGCCGACCCGGGCGGCGGCGATCCGGCGGGCGTGCCGGGCCTCCTCCAGGGCGCCGCGCAGGCCGCCGGCCTCGGAGGCGGGGGCGGAGACGCCGAGGGTGATGCGGCCCTCGGAGCCGAGGCCGGCCTCCAGCGGGGCGAGCAGTTCGCGCAGCGTGTCGGCGGGCACGGCGGCCTCCAGCACGGGCATCACGACGACCGCGCCGGTGCCGGCCCCGGCGACCAGCGCGCGGTCGGTGGTGCCGCCGAGCGCCTCCTCCAGGACGGCCCGCACCATGCCCTCGGGCAGGCCGGTGCCGTCGGCGCTGAGCACCAGCCAGGAGCCCTCCGGGGCCTGCGGCTTGGGCTCGGCGTTCTCGTACCGGGCGGCCATCGCCGAGGAGGCGTACAGGGTGCGGCTGATCTCGGCCGGGTCGGCGTCGCGGCGCAGCCGGTCGAGCAGTTCGTCGGCCAGGCGGCGGCGCAGCCGGCGGCCCTCGTCGCGGCGCTGGCGCTCGGCGGCGACGAGGCGGGCGAGGTTCTCGGCGAGCTGCTGGCGCTTGGTGGTCCATTCGGTGACGTCGCCGGCCACGGCGAGCACCCAGTCGGCGAGCGGCGCCTCGTGCTCGGCGTCGGCGGTGGCCGGGGCGGGCAGCAGCGAGTACGCGCCGGTGGCGAGGCGGGCCCGGTGCGGGGGGCGGCGGCGCTGGCGCTGGGCGGCGAGGTGGGCGCGCACCAGCTGGTCGCGGTCCTCGGCGGACAGGCGGTCGGCGGGCCCGGCGATCACGGCGCCGGTCGGGGTGAGCACCCAGCAGTCGAGGTCGAGGTCGCCGCCGAGCAGGTCCAGGACGGCGTCCAGGCCGCCGCCGCCGGCCGCCGAGACGAGCAGCCGGTGGCGGTCGACGAGGGCGGCGAGGTCGGCGGCGCGGTCGGCGGAGACCTGCCGGCCGACGAACTCGGTGACCGTTCCGAAGGCGATGTCGTCGGGGACGGCGAGCAGGGGCATCCGGTGCCGGCGACAGGCGTCGACGAGGTCCTCGGGCACCGGGCCGACCTCGGCCTCGCCGGCCGCGAGGGCGACGGCGCCGCCGGCCGCGATGGTGCGCACGAAGCGCTCCGAGTCGGCCGGGCCGGTGCGCCAGAGCATGCCGGTGAGCACCAGCTCGCCGCCGTGCAGGTAGCGCCCGGGGTCGTGCAGGTCCGTGGTCATGACACCGCTGACCTGCCGGTCCAGCTCGTCCTCGGCCGCGAGCAGGCGCAGTCGCGGGGCGCCGGGGGCGAGCAGGTCACGGACACGCATCCGCAGACTCCTAACGGGCTGGATCGGTGGGGGTGAGGGGCCCGAACGCGCTGCCGGGGGTGACAGTGTGCCCGAACATCCGTGCTTGGCGTTACGTCCGTCCGGGACGGCGGGTCACGGGCCCGTAGCTCCCGAATCACGGCCGGATTACGGTCGTAGGTAGCGCCTGGTGATTAGCTGGACTGCGACGTTGTCCTCCTTAGAGGAACGTACAGGATGCCGGGCGGGACCACAGCCGGGGCTTCATGCCATCGGTGACTGCCAGTGGGCCCCGTCACAGCGGTTCACTGGCCACACGCCGCCGGACACAGCCCGGTGACCGGGATCCGACGCCGAGGCGACGACACGGTGGGCAGGTCCCGAACACCGGGTTCCGGGCACCCAGCCCACCCGTCCGGCCGGCGACGACTTGAGGAGACACCCGCATGGAGTTCCTTCGGCCCGCTACCTGGGACGAGGCACTCGCGGCGAAGGCTGAGTACCCGACCGCGCTGCCCATCTCGGGCGGTACGGACGTCATGGTCGAGATGAACTTCGACGTGCACCGGCCATCCGCGATTCTCGACCTGAACCGCATCACCGAGCTCACCGAATGGTCCAACGACGGCAACGTCGTGCGGCTCGGCGCCTCGGTCCCCTACGCCCGGATCATCGACGAGCTGTCCGGTCCGCTGCCCGGCCTCGCGCTGGCGGCCCACACCGTCGGCTCGCCGCAGATCCGCAACCGGGGCGGTGTCGGGGGCAACCTCGGCGGCGCCTCCCCGGCCGGTGACGCGCACCCCGCGCTGCTGGCGGCCGGGCGGGACGTGTTCGTCGAAGCGGCCTCCGTGCGCGGCACCCGGATGATCCCGATCGACGAGTTCTACGTCGGCGTGAAGCGCAACAGCCTGGCGGCCGACGAGCTGATCCGGGCCGTGCACATCCCGGTCGCCGACGGCCCCCAGCAGTTCTCGAAGATCGGCACCCGCAACGCGATGGTCATCGCGGTGTGCGCCTTCGGCTTCGCCCTGCACCCCAGGAACGGCACCGTCGGCACCGGCATCGGCTCGGCCGCCCCCACTCCGCGCCGCGCCGTCGAGGCCGAGGAGTACCTCCAGGGCGTCCTCGCCGAGCGCGGCCTCTGGGAGTCCGGCGGCCTGCTGGGCACCGAGGTGATCCAGCGCTTCGGCGAGCTGGTGAAGGCCGCGGCCTCCCCCATCGACGACGTCCGGGGCACCGCCGAGTACCGGCGCCACTCCCTGGCCGTGATGGCCCGCCGCACCCTCACCTGGTGTTGGAACGACTACAGCAAGCAGATCAGGAGCGCGGCATGAGGGTCACTTTCACCGCCAACGGCAAGCCGGTCGAGGCCGACGACGTGTGGGAGGGCGAGAGCCTCCTGTACGTGCTGCGCGAGCGGGTCGGCCTGCCCGGCTCCAAGAACGCCTGCGAGCAGGGCGAGTGCGGCTCCTGCACCGTCTACCTCGACGGCGTGCCGGTCTGCTCCTGCCTGGTCGCGGCCGGCCAGGTGCAGGACCGCGAGGTCCGCACGGTCGAGGGCCTGGCCGACGAGAACGGCGAGCTCGGCCTCGTCCAGCAGGCGTTCATCGACGCCGGCGCCGTCCAGTGCGGCTTCTGCACCCCCGGCCTGCTGGTGCAGACCGACGCCCTGTTGGAGCGCGACGAGCAGCCCAGCGACAACGACATCCGCGAGGCGCTGTCGGGCAACCTGTGCCGTTGCACCGGCTACGAGAAGATCATGGACGCGGTGCGGCTCGCCTCCGCCCGCAAGTGCGCCGGTAAGGGGACTGCGGAATGAGCACGCGCACGATCCAGGGGCAGAAGAACCTCCAGAACATCGACCAGGCGTCCAAGGACGGCATCGGCGGCTCGCCGCTGCGCCCGGACGGCAACCTGAAGGTCAAGGGCGAGTTCGCCTACTCGTCCGACATGTGGCACGAGGACATGCTGTGGGGTATGGCGCTGCGCTCGCCGCACCCCCGGGCCAACATCCTCGGCGTCGACATCTCCGAGGCGCTCAAGGTGCCCGGCGTGTACGCCGTCCTCACCCACCAGGACATCCCGGGCTCGAAGTTCTACGGCCTGGAGATCCAGGACCAGCCGGCCCTCGCGATCGACAAGGTCCGCTACCACGGCGAGGCGATCGCGCTGGTCGCGGCCGACCACCCGGAGACGGCCCGCCGCGCGGTGAAGAAGATCAAGGTCGAGTACGAGGTGCTCACCCCGATCGTCACCGAGGAGCAGTGCCTGGACCCGGAGACCCACGGCTACGTGCACGAGCCGCACGAGTTCAAGTCGCACGGCTACGGCAACATCTGCCACGAGCAGAAGCTGGTCTCCGGCCTCGGCGTCACCGACGAGGTCCGCGCGCTCGCGGACGTCATCGTCAGCGGCGACTACGAGGTCGGCATGCAGGACCAGGCCTTCCTCGGCCCGGAGTCCGGCCTCGCCGTGCCCGCCGAGGACGGCGGCATCGACCTGTACATCGCCACCCAGTGGCTGCACGTCGACCGCGAGCAGATGGCCCCGGTGCTGGACCTGCCCGAGGAGAAGGTCCGGCTCACCCTCGCCGGTGTCGGCGGCGCCTTCGGCGGCCGCGAGGACATCTCGATGCAGATCCACGCGTGCCTGCTGGCGCAGCACACCGGCAAGCCCGTCAAGATCGTCTACGCTCGCGACGAGTCCTTCTACGGCCACGTGCACCGCCACCCGGCGAAGATGCACTACGAGCACGGTGTCACCCGCGACGGCAAGCTCGTCTTCGCCGACTGCCGGATCGTGCTGGACGGCGGTGCCTACGCCTCCGCCTCCCCCGCCGTCGTCGGCAACGCGGCCTCGCTCGGCCACGGCCCGTACGTGATCCCGAACGTCAAGATGCACGCCATCGCGCTCTACAGCAACAACCCGTCCTGCGGGGCGATGCGCGGCTTCGGCGCGGTGCAGGCCGCGTTCGGCTACGAGACGCAGATGGACCGGATCGCCGCCGAACTGGGCATGGACCCGGTCGAGTTCCGCCAGCTCAACGCCATGGCCGAGGGCGACTTCATGCCCACCGGCCAGCAGATCGACTCGCCGGCCCCGGTGGCCGACCTGCTCCAGCGGGTCAAGGACATGCCGCTGCCCCCGCCGCTGGACACCGCCCACCTGGACGTGCGCCAGCTGCCCGGCGCGCTGTCCAACACCTCGCACGGCGAGGGCATCGTGCGCGGCGTCGGCTACTCCGTCGGCATCAAGAACGTCGGCTTCTCCGAGGGCTTCGACGACTACTCCACCGCCCGGGTGCGCCTGGAGGTGATCGGCGGCGAGCCGGTCGCCATGGTGCACACCGCGATGGCGGAGGTCGGCCAGGGCGGCGTCACCGTGCACGCCCAGATCGCCCGCACCGAGCTCGGCGTCGAGCTCGTCACCATCCACCCGGCCAACACCGAGGTGGGGTCGGCCGGTTCGACCTCCGCGTCGCGCCAGACCTACATGACCGGCGGCGCCGTCAAGCTCGCCGCCGAGGCGGTCAAGCGCGCGCTGATCGACAAGGGCCGCCGCCGCTACGGCTGGCTGCACGACGACATCACCCTCGTCGGCGGCAAGGTCGTCTCCGAGGGCGCGGGCCCGCTGGTCTCCATGGTCGACCTGCTCGGCGACGAGGCCATCGACCTCACCCGCGAGCACCACCACCGCCCGACCCAGGCGTTCGACAAGGAGACCGGACAGGGCTTCGGCCACGTCCAGTACACCTTCTGCGCCAACCGCGCGGTCGTCGACGTCGACGTCGAGCTCGGCCTGGTCAAGGTGGTCGAGCTGACCGCCGTCCAGGACGTCGGCAAGGCGCTCAACCCGCTCTCCGTGGTCGGCCAGATCCAGGGCGGCTGCACCCAGGCGCTCGGCCTCGCCGTCATGGAGGAGATCATCGTCCGGGACGGGAAGGTGCGCAACGCCTCCTTCACGGACTACCTGATCCCCACCATCCTCGACACCCCGCCGATCCCGGTCGAGATCCTCGAACTGCCCGACCCCAACGCCCCCTACGGGCTGCGCGGCGTCGGCGAGGCCCCGACCGTCTCGGCCACCCCGTCGATCGTGGCGGCCATCCGCAACGCCACCGGCCTCGCGCTCAAGCGGATCCCGGTCCGCCCCGAGCACCTGACCACCGAACAGCCCGGCTGACCCCGGCCGTTCACCGGACGTCCCCGGGGCGGCGACCGTCTTCCCCGCCGCCCCGGGGCAGCACCACCCGGCACCACCAGCACCAACCCCCACCTCGCAGTTGAGGCGACTCCCATGCACCACAAGCCGATACGCGAACGCACTGTCCCGCTGCCTCTCCCACGCCGGGGTTCTGCAGCGGTGCGCACCACCTACGCACCGCCGGCACAGCCACAGAGTGCGCCCAGTGAGTCGATTAGTCCCCCTGCGCCGGATTCGTTGCCTGGCAGTCAGGTCGGCTCGCCCACCCCAACCCCCTTTGAACCTTGGGAGTGGACATGACCCGGATCCCCACGGAACCCGGCACCACCGAAGACAGACCCGCCGAGGACGACACCCCCACGTCGGTCCCGGCAGCACGGCCGAACAGCGCGCTCGACGCGTACTTCAAGATCTCGGCCCGGGGATCGACGCTCGCCAACGAACTACGCGGTGGTCTCACCACCTTCATGGCGATGGCGTACATCATCCTGCTCAACCCGCTCATCCTGAGCGGCGCGGACGTCACCGGCGTGAAGCTCGACCACGCGGCGCTGACCACCGCGACGGCCCTCGCGGCCGCCGTCACCACGATCCTCATGGGCGTGGTCGGCAATGTGCCGCTGGCCCTCGCCGCCGGGCTCTCCGTCTCCGGCGCGGTCTCCGCCCTGGTCGTCCCGCACACCACGTGGCCGCAGGCCATGGGCCTGTGCGTGATCTACGGCCTGCTGATCGTCCTGCTGGTCGTCTCCGGCCTGCGCGAGAAGATCATGAACGGCATACCCCTGCCGCTCAAGCACGCGATCACCATCGGCATCGGCCTGTTCGTCACCATCATCGGCCTCTACAAGGCCGGCTTCGTGCACACCGGCGGCCCCACCCCGCTGTCGCTGGGCCCCTTCGGCGAGCTCTCCGGCTGGCCCGTCCTGATCTTCTGCCTCACCCTGCTGACGATCTTCGTGCTGATGGCGCGCAACGTGCGCGGCGCGATCCTGATCGGCATCGCCGGCGGCACCGTGGTCGCCATCGTCGTCAACAAGCTGGCCCACGTGCCGGCCAAGGCCTGGGCGAACTCCGTCCCGGTGTGGCCCGGCAGCCCGGTCGCCGCACCCGACTTCAGCCTCTTCGGCCACGTCGACCTCTTCGGCGCCTTCGGCGGCAAGGGCATGGGGGCGATCAGCGCCTCCGTCGCGGTCTTCACCCTCGTGCTCGCCGGCTTCTTCGACGCGATGGCCACCATCATCGGCGTCGGCACCGAAGCGGGCCTGGCCGACAAGCAGGGCCGCATGCCGGGCCTGTCCAAGGCCCTGTTCATCGACGGCGCCGGCGGCGCGGTCGGCGGCCTGGCCGGCGCCTCCGGCCAGACGGTCTTCGTCGAGTCCGCCACCGGCGTCGGCGACGGCGCCCGCACCGGACTCGCCTCCACCGTCACCGGCGGCCTGTTCGCCCTGATGCTGTTCTTCTCCCCGCTGGCCGGCATCGTCCCGGTCGAGGTCGCCTCCGCCGCGCTCGTCGTCATCGGCTCGATGATGCTCAGCCAGGCCCGGCACATCGACTGGTCCGACCGCGAGGTCGCCATCCCGGCCTTCCTCACCTGCGTCCTGATGCCGTTCACCTACAGCATCACCGCGGGCGTGGCCGCCGGTGTCATCTCGTACACGGTCATCAAGGCCGGTCAGGGCAAGTGGCGCGAGCCCGGCGTCCTGATGTGGATCCTCACCGGCGTGTTCGTCGTGTACTTCGCGCTCTCGCCGATCAAGTCCTGGCTGGGCGTGCACTAGCCGCGGCGCGCGGGCGGCCAACTGCGGCACGGTGACCGCTCGCACACCAACGCCGCCGTACGGGATCGTTTCCCGTACGGCGGCGCCCCCGCTACTGTCGAAACGTGTAAGGAGCCTCCCGACATGCAGGACATCGCCGACCAGCTGCAGGCCTGGCACGCGTCCGGGCGCTCCTTCGCCGTGGCCACCGTCGTCGGCGTCTCCGGCAGCGCGCCCCGCGACCCCGGCGCCGCCCTCGCCGTCGACGCGGACGGCGAGGCGATCGGCAGCGTCTCCGGCGGCTGCGTCGAGGGCGCCGTGTACGAGCTGTGCCAGAGCGCGATCGCGAGCGGCGAACCCGTCCTCGAACGCTTCGGCTACAGCGACGAGGACGCCTTCGCCGTCGGCCTGACCTGCGGCGGGATCCTCGACGTGTTCGTCCAGCCGGTCGTGCCCGGGGCCGACCCCGGCCTCGACGCCGGCATCGCCCACATCGCCGCCGGCACGCCCGTCGCGCTCGCCCGGATCATCGCCGGACCCGGCGGACTCGTCGGCGCGACGCTCGCCGTCACCGCCGACGGCGCGACCGGGGCACTGTCCCCGGCCCCCTCGACGGTCGGCGGGCTCCAGCGGGCCATCGTCGCCGAGGCCCGCGCCATGCTCGACGCCGGACGCACCGGCCGGATCGTCCTCGGCCTCGACGGCCGCCCCTGCGACGAGCACGACCAGGGCACCGTGACCTGCTTCGTCGAGTCCTACGTGCCCGCGCCGCGGATGATCGTCTTCGGCGCCATCGACTTCGCCGCCGCCGTCGTGCGGATCGGCCGCTTCCTCGGCTACCACGTCACCGTCTGCGACGCCCGGCCCGTCTTCGCCACCGCCCGGCGCTTCCCCGACGCCGACGAGGTCGTCGTCGACTGGCCCCACCGCTACCTCGACTCCCAGCTCGACCGGATCGACGGGCGCACCGTGCTCTGCGTCCTCACCCACGACGCCAAGTTCGACATCCCCCTCCTGGAGCGCGCCCTGCGGCTGCCCGTCGGCTACGTCGGCGCGATGGGCTCCCGCCGCACCCACCGCGACCGCAACGCCCGGCTGCGCGAGGTCGGCCTCACCGACGCCGAGATCGCCCGGCTGCGCTCCCCCATCGGCCTCGACCTCGGCGCCCGCACCCCCGAGGAGACCGCCGTCTCGGTCGCCGCCGAGATCATCGCCCACCGGCGCGGCGGCAGCTGCCTCCCGCTCAGCGCCGGCAGCGGGCCGATCCACCACGACGTGGCGGCGGCGGAACCCGCGGACAGCCAGGCACCGCGCACGCACGCCGCCTGACGGGCGAGGGCGGCTCGCCGGCCGACGCCGACGGGCGCCGGCTGACGGACCGGCTCAGCGCACGACGCGGTAGGCCTCGAAGACCTGCGGCGGGTCGGCCGGGATGCCGACGTCCTGGAGGATCGGCCGCAGCACCTCGGCGAAGCGGTCGAACGCCTCGCGGCTCTCCCACACGTCGGTGACGTGCCAGCCGGTCGCCGTCGGACCGGCCACGTGCGACACGATGCCCGCGACGGGCAGGTCGGACGGCAGGTTGAAGCCGGTGGTGCTGCCGGTCAGGGCCTTGATCACCCCGTCGTACTGGGCCTGGGTCACACCGGGGATGTCGAAGGTCACAACGATCGCCATAGCGGGCTCCTTCTCGGCTGGGCAGTGGCCCAACCAGTGCAGCCCGCCACGCCCGCCGCGGCCACCCACCGGCCGCCACGCGGGTGACGTTGCGGCCCCTGGTGGCCGGCGCGAGGCTGGAGTTGCGGACTCACCCCGAGCCCGGGCAAGGAGCACCTGCCATGCGCGTCCTGCTGGACATCGAAATCGACACCGCGACCACGAACAAGCTGATCGCCGACGGCACGGTCGGCGAGAGGTTCGAACGGATCATGGCCGCCCTCAAGCCCGAAGCGGCCTACTTCTTCAACCGCAACGGCCACCGCGCCCAGATCATCGTGGTCGACGTCCCGGACGAGGCCGCCCTGCCGTCCATCTGCGAACCGTTCTGGCTGGAGTTCAACGCGACCGTGCAGACCCACATCTGCATGAACCCCGAGGACCTGCGCGAGGGGCTGTCGCGGCTGGGGCGCTAGCGGCCGGCGGCCGGCCCGGTCCGCTCAGTCGGACAGCGCGAGCTTCAGCCCGAACCCCACCACCACCGTGCCCGTCACCCGGTCCATCAGCCGGCGCGCCGACGGACGGCGCAGCCAGCCGCGCACCACCTGCGCGAAGCCCACCAGGACCGCCGACCACAGCCCGCCCTCCACGACGTGGACGCAGGTCAGCGCCACCCCGGCGGCGAAGTGCGGCGCCCCCGACGGGATGAACTGCGGAAGCACGGCGACGTAGAACACCCCGACCTTCGGGTTCAGCAGGTTGGTCAGCGCACCCCGCCGCCACCCGTACCGGAACCCGCCCCGCGCCGGCGCCTCCTCCTCCGCGGCCTGCACCCCGCGGCTGCGCAGCATCCCGACGCCCATCCACACCAGGTACGCGGCCCCGCCCCAGCGCAGCACCTCGTACGCCACCTGCGAGGCGGTCAGCAGCGCCGTGACCCCGGCCGACGTGAGCGTCCCCCAGACCAGCGTCCCCGTCTGGATGCCGAGCACGACCCCCCACGCCTGCCGCCGCCCCGCCAGCGCGGACGTCCGCAGCACGAGCGCGGTGTCCAGTCCGGGCGTGAGCGTCAACAACCCCACGACGAGGGCGAAGGACCACAGGGCAGTCGTCATCTCCATGG
Organism: Kitasatospora sp. NPDC057936; assembly: GCF_042887525.1. NCBI lineage: Bacteria > Bacillati > Actinomycetota > Actinomycetes > Kitasatosporales > Streptomycetaceae > Kitasatospora > Kitasatospora sp. NPDC057936. Next base: position 130,711 of record NZ_JBHVPD010000006.1, on the reverse strand, counting down.
GCCGCCATGGTACGGACGAACCACGACGGCTTGCGCGGGTACCCTGCACACATGGCAGACCAGCACGCCGCCGCCGGCACCGCCGACCTCGCCGCCCGGTCGCAGCGCACCTGGGACGAACCCTTCTTCACTGCCGTCCATCGCCCGGTCGGGACTGCGACCACAGACGACGTCTGGGCCGACACAGCCGTGGCGTATGCGCGCGCCAGGCAAGAGCGCGAACGGACACGGGAATCGAGCAGGACGTAAACCCTCCGTCACCCGCGATCCTCCGCCGCACTGGCAGGACCAGGCCGCGATGTGCGGTGCGCACCCACTGTCGCAGACCCGTACCGGCCTCAGGTCACGTTCAGGCGGGCGGCCAGGCGCAGGAGGGCGGGGCTGAGGCGGCTGAGGAGGCGGGCGGCCTTGGCCTCGGGGGTGACGGGGACGACGGGCTTCTTCGTGCGGACGGCCTGGAGGATCGCGGCGGCCACCTTCTCCGGCGGGAAGCCGCGGCGGGCGTAGAGCCGGGCGGCGCGGGCCTGCTTGGCGGCCTGCTCGTCGGCGGTGGTGGCGGAGAAGGTCGAGGTGCGGGTGATGTTGGTGTTCACGATGCCGGGGCAGATCGTGGAGACCCCGATGTCGTGGGACGCGAGGTCGGCGCGCAGGCAGTCGGAGAGCATGAACACCGCGGCCTTGCTGGTCGCGTACGCGGTGAGCGCCTTGGACGGCAGGTAGGCGGCGGCCGAGGAGACGTTGACGATGTGGCCGCCCTCGCCGCGCTCGGCCATCAGGGCCGCGAAGGCGCGGCAGCCGTGGATGACACCCCACAGGTTGACGTCCAGCACGCGCCGCCACTCCTGCTCGGTGGTCTGCAGGAACGTCCCGGAGTGGCCGATGCCCGCGTTGTTGACCACGACGTCGGGCACGCCGTGCTCGGCGGCCACGGCCTTCGCGAAGGCGTCCACCGCGGCGCCGTCGGCGACGTCCACCCGGTAGGCGTGGGCCTGCGGGCCGATGAGGGAGGCCAGTTCGGCGGTGCGCTCGGCCGCGGCGAGGTCGAGGTCGCACACCACCACCCGGGCGCCGTCCTCGGCGAAGGCGAGCGCGGTGGCCCGGCCGATGCCGCTGCCGCCGCCGGTGACGACGACCAGCGGGCCGTCGCCCTTCGCCGGACGCCCGTCGCCCGCCTCCGCCTTCGCCGTGAACTCGCGGACCATACCGGCCACGTGCGCTCCCTTCTCCAGCAGCGCCGACCAGTGGCCGGCCCGCAGCGTCCGTCGGGTGAGGTTCGGGGCCCAGCGCTCCAGGCCCTCGGAGAGGTAGGTGCCGACGTAGCGGTCCCGGGTGAGGGTCACCAGCTGGACCGGCACCTCGGTCGGCCGCTCGCGCGGACTGCCCAGCGCGGAGCGGAAGTTGGCCCGGTACAGCTCGATGCCGCGCACCGCGTCCCGGCGCAGGCCCGGCTGCGGGTGGCCCGGGCGGGGGGTGACGTGCTCCAGGTCGCGCAGCACCCGCGGCCACGCGCGGGCGAGGCCGAGGCGCCACACGCCCGGGCCGAGGAACGGCAGGTGGAACGCGGTGATGTACCAGGAGTGCAGGCCCTGGTGGAGCAGCTGCCCGAGGTGGCGCGGGGTGGGGCGGCGCAGCCGGTGGCGCAGCCAGTACCCCATGTGGTCGAGGCAGGGCCCGGACATCGTCGTGTAGGACGCGATCCGGGCCTCCGCGCCGGGCGAGGTGACGGCCTCCCAGGACTGGACCGAGCCCCAGTCGTGGGCGACGACGTGCACCGGGCGCCCGGGGCTGACCGCGTCGGCGACCGCGAACAGGTCGTCGGCGAGCTGCTCCAGGCGGTAGCCGTCGCGGGTCGCGGGGGCGCCGGAAGCGCCGGCGCCGCGGACGTCGTAGCGCACCACGTGGTGGTCGCGGGCGAGGTCGTCGGCGACGTCGTCCCAGACGGCGTGGGTGTCGGGGTAGCCGTGCACGAGGAGGACGGTGGGGGCGTCCGGGTCGCCCTGCTCGTAGACGGCGAGCGGCAGGCCGCCGGAGCGGACGGTCCGGCGGGTCTTCGGGCTCTCGCTCATCGGGCTCTCGCTCATCGGGCGGTCTCCAGGGCGGTGGGCTCGGGCGTGGGCTCGGAGGTGGGGTCGGACGTGGGCGCGGACTGGAACGTGGGCCCGGACGTCCAGCGGCGGACGTGCGGCAGGTCGTCGTCGAGCCAGTAGGCGTCGTCCTCGGTGACGACCAGCAGCTCCTCGAACTTGATGCCCACGCCCCGGAAGGCGATGTGCGGCTCCACCGCCCACAGCCCCGGGGTGGGCGCGTGCCGCGACGAGCGGCCGTCCGCCCACAGCGGCGAACGGCCGTGCAGGCGCTCGGAGACCAGCTCGCGGCCGAGGGTCTGCAGGGTGCGCACGCCGAAGCCGAAGACGGTGACCCCGGCCGGGCCGCGCGCGGTCGTCCTCGTCACCTGGTGGCCGATCACCCGGCCAGGGTAGACCCGGTGGCGGTTGTCGTAGCCGTGCTCGGCGAGCTGCGCGTCCACGGCCGCGTACACCTCGGCCAGCGGGCGGCGGGCCCGCACCTCGGCCAGGATCAGCTCCCGGTAGACCCGCAGGTCGGCCGCGAGGCGGTCCCAGACCGGGTTCTCCCCGACCTTGCCGCCGTAGCCGATGTCCGCCGTGTAGCCGTCGACGATCGGCGCGCAGTCGAGGACGTACGGCATGCCCTCCTCCAGGCGGCGGTTGCCCGCGAAGAACTGCAGCGGGGTGCGGAAGTGCCGGAACGCCGTCCGGTCGCCGAACCACGCGAACGGGACGTGGAAGAAATCCTGCACGCCGGCCGCCACCAGGCGCCGGCGCAGCTCGGCGGTGGCCTGCCGCTCGGTGACGCCCGCCTCGATCCAGGCGGCGACCTCCTCGGCGCAGTCGTAGGCGAGCTGCTGCGTCTCGCGGAACCGGGCGAGGTCGCGCTCGTCGTACGGGAAGGACGGGGTCGGTTTCGCCGTCGGGGGCAGCTTCGCCGTCGGGGGCATCGGGGCTCCTTCTGCAGGTCGAGCACGCTCGTGGGGGGCGCCTGGGGGTCAGGGGTCCGGCTAGAGGTCCAGGACGAGGGTCTCGCCCTCGGCGGCCCGGGAGACGCAGGGCAGCAGGGCGCCGGCGGCCCGCTGCTCGGGGGTGAGGCGGCGGTCCCGGTGCTCGGGGCCGCCGGCCAGCACGCGGACCTCGCAGGTGCCGCAGAAACCCTGGTGGCACGAGTACGGGAGGTCCGGCCGGGCCTCGCGCAGCACGTCCAGGGCGGACCGGTCGGCCGGCACGTCGAGCGCCGGACCGTCCGCACCGAGCCGCACCGTGAAGGGCTTGCCGCCGGTGATCGGGGCGGCCCCGAAGCGCTCGAAGTGCAGGGCCCCGGCCGGGGAGGAGTCCAGCGCCCGCTGGACGGAGGCCAGCATCGGGGCCGGCCCGCAGCAGTAGACGGCCGCGCCGCGCGGGGCGTGCGCGAGCAGCTCGTCGCCCGTCGGGACGCCGCCGTGCTCGTCGTCGGTGCGCAGCACAACCCGGCGCGGGTCGAGGGCGCGCAGCTCGTCCGCGTACGGGAGGGTGTCGGCACTGCGGCCGACCTGGACGAGCCGCCAGTCGAGGCCGTGGCGCTGCGCCTCGCGGGCCATGGGGAGGAGGGGGGTGATGCCGATGCCGCCGGCGAGGAGGAGGACGGTGGGCTCGGCGCAGAACGCGAAGCCGTTGCGGGGGCGGCGGGCGGTGAGGCGGGTGCCGCGGTGGAGGGTGTCGTGGATCTCGGCGGACCCTCCGCCGCCTCCGGGGAGCCGGCGGACGGCGATCCGGTAGGTGGCGGGGTCGGCGGGGTCGCCGCTGAGGGAGTAGTGGCGCTCGCGGCCGGAGGGCAGGGCGAGCCGCAGGTGGGCGCCGGGCTGCCAGCCGGGCAGCGGGCCGCCGGAGGGGTCGGCCAGCGTCAACTCGACGACGTCGGTGGCGAGTTCGCGGCGGGCGGCGACGACCAGTTGCAGCAGCGGGGTGGGCCGGCTGAGCGGGCGGCGGGGGTTGCGGCGCAGCAGCGGGCCGCCGAGGGCCGGGGAGTAGCGGTCGCCGAAGGCGGTCAGCCGCCGCATGAAGCCGTCGGCGCCGGGGCGGCCGTAGAGGTCGGGGGGCGGGTTGAGCAGGTCCATCCGGCGGGGTCCTTGGCGTCGGTGCGGGCGGGGGCGGGCGGGCGCGCGCGGGGGGCGGCTGGTGGCTCGTGGCGGGCAACCGCCGACGGCTGACGGCTGACAACTTTCAGATTTCAGATAACAGATAACGTTTTCTGTTATTTGTTATCTGAAATCTGTCGGCCGTCACCTGTCAGCCACCCCCGTCACCCGCTCCCCGCCACCGCCACCGCCGCGGCGCGGGCGGCCGGGGAGGTCGCGAGGTAGCCGAGGGCCTGGCTGGAGGAGCCCTCCTGGGTCGGGTGGTAGCCGGGCTTGAGGTAGCGCAGGCCCGAGCGGATCGAGTTGACCGGGTCGGGCAGCAGCCCGCGCTTGGCGATCCGGCCGGCCTCGCGCCAGGTGGGCTTGATCCGCCCGTCCAGGGTGGGGTCGGCGGCGAGCATGAACCGGGCGCCGCGCACCCACAGGTGCACCAGCAGCGGCCCGGAGACGGCCATCCCGCGGATCCGGCGCAGGTAGCCCGGGTCGAGGTGGACCATCAGGTCGTAGGCCACACTGCGGTGTTCGACCTCCTCGGCGCCGTGCCAGCGCAGCAGGTCGAGCATCGTCGGGTCGGCCTTGGCGCGGTCCAGGCCGGGCGAGTTGAGCACCCAGTTGCCGAGGAAGGCGGTGAAGTGCTCGATGGCCGCGATGAACGCGACCCGCTCGATGATGTTCTCGCGCCGCCGGGCGGGCGACAGGCCGGGCTTGTCGCCGAGCACGCGCCGGAACAGCCAGGCGATCTGCCGCACGTACGGACGCGGGTCGAGCCCCTGCCCGAGGAGGTGGTCGAGGACCTCCTGGTGCGCCTCCGCATGGATGGCCTCCTGGCCGATGAACCCGAGCACCTCCTCGCGCAGTTGCTCGTCCCGGATCAGCGGCAGCGCCTCCTTGAACACCTTGACGAACCAGCGCTCCCCCTCGGGCAGCAGCAGGTGCAGCACGTTGATGACGTGGGTGGCCATCGGCTCGTCGGGGATCCAGTGCAGCGGGAGGGCGGCCCAGTCGAAGCGGACGTCCCGGGGCTCCAGGACGAGGCTCTCGTGCACGCGGGCCGCAGGGGCGGCGAGGGCGGGAACGGGGGTGGATCGGGGCATGGCGGGCCCTCCTGACCTGGGGGCGGCGGCTCGGGGCGGCGGCTCGACTCAGGGAAACGTACTCGCGGGTAGCGACGGGGACAAGGGTTTCGGCGGCTCTTATCGACATCGAGTCTAATAAGTGATGTGCGCCGGAGAACGCCCCGGGAAACGCGCGGAGCCCCACCGGTTCTCCGGTGGGGCTCCGTCGAACGGACCGCGGCGCTCAGACCGCCATCGCCAGCATCACCGGCGCCGCCCGGGCCGCGAGCAGTTCGGCCGCCGCCCTGAGCCGGTGCACGTTGTCCACCGGCATCGACATCGCCAGGCAGCCGACCGTGCTGCCCGCCGTCACCGGGACGGCCGCGCACACCGTGCCGAGCGCGTACTCCTGAATGTCCAGCACCGGGACGGTGGCCGGCTGCCGCTCCAGACGGTGCATCAGCTGGTCGGCGTCGGTGACGGTGCGGGAGGTGAGCCGGGCGACCGGGTGGCGGGAGAGGTGGTCGCGCCGGCCGTCCGAGTCGAGCTGGCTGAGCAGGCACTTGCCGATCGCGCTCGCGTGCGCGGTGGCCCGGAAGTCCACCCACTCGTGCACCGGCGGGGCGTACTCGGACGAGGAGACCGCCTCGACCGTCAGCTCCCCGTCGTGGTAGCGGCCGAAGTACACGGCGGCGCCCAGCTCGTCGCGGATCTCGGCGAGCTTGCGGTTGAGCCGGGCGCGGACGAGCTGCTCCCGGTTGTGCTGGCCGAGCAGCGCGAAGGTGCCGCCGAGCACCCAGCCGCCGTCCTGGCACTGGAGGTAGCCCTCGATCTCCAGGATCTCCGCGAGCCGGCGCACGGTGGGCAGCCCGAGCGAGGTCTCCCGGGCGAGGGCGACCAGGGTGGCGCCGTCGGAGTGCCGGTCGACGGCTTCCAGCAGTCTGAGGGCGTGCTGCAGGGAGGTGAACGGACCGGGCAGTCCCTGGTCCAGCGCGGCGTGACGACCCGGGGCTGGTGTCGACATGTCGTCCCCTTCCGATGTCCCCCACGGAGCGACCGCGGGCGTCCTCCAGCCTATCGACCCGAAGGCTCCGGCAACTGCTCTCCGTGAATATTCCGTGCAGCTCCGTATTCACGGATTTGCCGGGCGGCGCACGGAGGCACGCGGGGGCGGAAAACGCCGCGACGGGCCCTCCCCCACTGCCCAGGGGGAAGGCCCGTCGTGCGGCCGCCGGGGTGCGGGCCCCGGCGGCCGGTGAGGGTGGAGGAGGAGCGGAGGGGGCGGAGCCCGCGTCAGCCCTCGTCGCCCGCGCGGAGCTTGGCGACGGCCGCCTCCAGGCGGGCGCCGTACTCCTCGTCGGCGGCGTGGAAGTGGGCCAGGTTCTTCTCGACGATGTCGTCGCGCGTCACCTGGGCCAGGAAGCCCGCGATGTTGTCGATCAGGCGGGTCTTCTCGCCGGCCGACATGAGGCGGTAGAGCTCGCCGGCCTGGAAGAAGTCGTCGTCCTTGGTGTGGGCCGGCGTGGTGTAGGTGCCGGTGTGGCCGTCCAGCTTGACCGGCGCGGCGAGCGCGTTGTCGGTCTGGGCCGGGCCGTCGTACGAGTTGGGCTCGTAGTTCTTGGCGCGGCCGGCGCTGTTGGCGGCCATGAAGCCGTCGCGGCCGTAGTTGTTGGCCTCGGTGGCGCGCGGCGCGTTGACCGGCAGCAGGGTGTGGTTGACGCCGAGGCGGTAGCGCTGGGCGTCGGCGTAGGCGAACAGGCGGCCCTGGAGCATCTTGTCCGGGGACGGGCCGATGCCGGGCACGAAGTTGTTCGGCGAGAACGCGGACTGCTCGACGTCGGCGAAGACGTTCTCCGGGTTCCGGTTGAGCACCAGGCGGCCGACCTTGACCAGCGGGTAGTCGGCGTGCGGCCACACCTTGGTGAGGTCGAAGGGGTTGAAGCGGTAGTCCGCGGCCTCGGCGACCGGCATCAGCTGGACGTAGAGGGTCCAGGACGGGAACACGCCGCGCTCGATGGCCTGGTGGAGGTCGCGCTGGTGGGAGTCGGCGTCGGCGCCGAGCACCTCGGCGGACTGGTCGCCGTCCAGGGAGCGGATGCCCTGGTTGGTCTTGAAGTGGTACTTCACCCAGTACGCGTCGCCGTTGGCGTTGACCCACTGGTAGGTGTGGGAGCCGTAGCCGTTCATGTGGCGGTAGGAGGCCGGGATGCCGCGGTCGCCGAACAGCCAGGTGATCTGGTGGGTGGAGGCCGGCGAGTGGGCCCAGAAGTCCCAGACGTTGTCGGCCTCCTGCACGCCCGTGTACGGGTCGCGCTTCTGCGAGTGGATGAAGTCGGGGAACTTCACCGGGTCCTTGATGAAGAAGACCGGGGTGTTGTTGCCGACGAGGTCGTAGTTGCCCTCGCCCGTGTAGAACTTCAGCGCGAAGCCGCGCGGGTCGCGCACCGCGTCGCTGGAGCCGAGGGCGCCGGCCACGGTGGAGAAGCGCAGGAAGACCTCGGTGCGCTTGCCGACCTCGGAGAGGAAGTCCGCCCGGGTGTACTGCGAGACCTCGTCGGTGACCTCGAAGTAGCCGTAGGCGCCGGAGCCGCGGGCGTGCACCACGCGCTCCGGGATGCGCTCGCGGTTGAAGCGGGCGAGCTTCTCCAGCAGCTGCTGGTCCTGGATCAGCAGCGGGCCGTACTCGCCGGCCGAGGCCGAGTTCTGGTTGTCGGCGACCGGGGCGCCGGACTCCGTGGTCAGGATCTTGGACATGGAGGGGTCCTTCAGGTGTCGGAACAGGCGGTGCGTGACGAGGGGAGGAGGTGGACCGGGCGGGGGCTCAGACGCCGAGCAGGCGCCAGAGCGCCGAGCGGCGCCGCGAGGAGTGCTCGCCGTCGGGGCCGTCGGACGGCTGGAGCGCGGCGACGGCGGCGGTGGCCGCGGCCGGGTCGGCCAGCGGGCGGGCGGCGGTCAGCGCGGCGGCCTCGTCGGCGCTCAGGCCTGCCTCGGCGAGCGCGGCGGCGGCCTCGGCGGCCGGGACGGCGTTGAACCAGCGCAGCGCGAGGGCCGCGCGGCCCGCCTCGGTGAGCCGGCCGGTGAGGCGCAGGCGGGCGAGGCCGCCGTCCGGGTAGACGTTGATGCGCACGTGGGTCACCGGTCGGCCGACGTCGAGCCGGAAGCGGTGGCGGGTGTCGGGCTGCAGGCGGGTGCGGGGCAGGATCTCGAACCACTCGCCGTCCGCGCCCTCGGAGGGGTTCCCGCCCGTGGAGGCGTCGAAGCCGACGAGGTCGGCCCAGCCGGGGGCATTGGCGACGAAGTGGGTGGTGTCCACCTCGGCGGCCAGGACCTCACCGCCCCCGGCCAGGGCGATCTGCACCCAGTCGTTGGCCTTGTCGCGCCGACGCCGGGTCTCCCAGCCCTCGCCCATGACGGAGGCGCGACCGGGAGCGTTCAGGTTGTGCGGGGAGGAGAAGTAGCGGTCGGACGCCGCCTCGGCCACGCCGCCGTACTCCTGGGCGGCGAGGTCGAAGGTCAGGCCGTCGAGCTCGCGCGGGTCGGGCAGCACCTCGCCGTGCACGCGCAGGCGGGCGACGCCGCCGTCCGGGAAGATGCTCAGGCGCACGTGGGTGTAGCGGGTGTCGTCCTCGACGGCGAACTCGTGGACGGTGTCGCCCTTGAGCGCGGTGCGCGGCACCAGCGTCGTCCACTCCGCGGCGGCGACCTCCTCGGGCGAGGGCCGGCCCGGTACGGACGCGGCCTCGACGCGGGCGCTCTCCGGGTAGTTGCCGGTGAAGTGGGCGGTGTCGACGATCACGCCGCGGATCACGCCGCCGGTGCCCAGCCGGACGATCGTCCAGTCGTGGTCCTGGTCGGTGGGGTGCGGCTGGTCGGCCGAGACGCCGCGGCGGCGCTTGGACTCCCAGCCGTCCATGATCTGGCCCTTGTGGCCGAAGGTGTGCGGGCGGAACTCGGCGGGCTTGGCGACCAGCAGGTTCTCGGCGTCGGCGAAGGTGTCCTCGTTGGTGGCGACGACGCCCGCGCCCAGCAGCCGGGAGGCCAGGTTGACCAGCTCTGTGAAGGGAGCGCTCGGGGTGTCGGCGGTGGTCACGTCGTCTCCTCGGTTCGAGTCGGTGCGAGTCGGTGCGGGTGGGTGCGGGCCGGGCGGCGCGGGTCAGTTCGACCCGGGCGGGGCGGCCGCGGGGGCGGGGGCGGCCGGGCGGGCCAGCTGCCGGCCGAACGGCTCGGCGGCGGTGTCCACGACCCGGCCGCGCAGCCAGGTGGTGCGCACGGCGCCGGCCAGGGTCAGCCCGGCGTACGGGGTCACGGGGTTGCGGTGGTGCAACTCGTTGGCGTGGACGGCGAATTCGCCGTCCGGGTCGAAGGCGACCAGGTCCGCGTCGCGGCCCACCTCGATGGCGCCCTTGGTGGCGCTCAGGCCGGCCAGCTCGGCCGGCCCGGAGGCCATCCAGCGCACGACGTCGCCGAGGGTGTGGCCGCGGCGGCGGGCCTCGGTCCAGACGGCCGGCAGGCCGAGCTGGAGGGAGGCGATGCCGCCCCAGGCCGCGGCGAAGTCGCCGCTGCCGCCGTGCGCGGGCAGCAGCTTGAGGTCGGGGGTGGACGGCGAGTGGTCGGAGACGACGGCGATGAACTCGCCCGCCGCCAGGGCCGCCCACAGCGCGTCGCGGTTGGACTCGTCGCGGATCGGCGGGCAGCACTTGAACGCGGTGTCGCCGTCCGGCACCTGCTCGGCCGCGAGGGTCAGGTAGTGCGGGCAGGTCTCCGCGGTCACCCGCACGCCGTCCTCGCGGGCCTGGCGCAGCAGCGGCAGGACGGCGGCGGAGGACACGTGCAGGATGTGGACGCGGGCGCCGGTGCGCCGGGCGGTGTCGAGCAGCCGGGCGACGGCCGCGGTCTCCGCGTCGGCGGGGCGGGAGGCGAGGAAGTCCCGGTAGTGGACGCCGGGTTGCTGCGGGGCGGCGGCGAGGACGGCGGGGTCCTCGGCGTGGATGATCGCGAGGGCACCGATCCGGGCCTGCTCGGCCAGGGCGGTCTCCAGGTCGGCCGCCTCGACGTGCGGGAACTCGTCGACGCCGGAGGGGGCGAGGAAGCTCTTGAAGCCGAACACGCCCTCGCGGTGCAGGGGTTCGAGGTCGGCGGCGTTGCCGGGGATGGCGCCGCCCCAGAAGCCGAGGTCGACCCAGGTCTGGCCCTCGGCGGCCTTCCGCTTGACGGCCAGTCCGTCCACGGTGGTGGTGGGCGGGACGGAGTTGAGCGGCATGTCGATGATCGTGGTGACGCCGCCGGCCGCGGCGGCCCGGGTGGCGGTGGCGAAGCCCTCCCACTCGGTGCGGCCGGGCTCGTTGACGTGCACGTGGGTGTCGACCAGGCCGGGGAGCAGCGCGGTGTCGCCGAGGTCGACGAGCCGGCGGTCACCGGCGAGGAGCGAGCCGTGCGCGGCGATCTGCGCGATCTTCCCGTCTCGGATCAGCACGTCCGCGGGGCGCTCGCCGTCGGGCAGGACCACCCGCCGGGAGCGGATCACCGTGGGCTGGCTGACAGGCATGGGGGACCTCCGAAACCTGGGAGTTGGGGGTGCGGGGACGCCGGACCGGCCGGGGTGGGCGGTCGTCCGGGGCGCTCGGAGAAGGAGGGAACCGAAGGATTGCCGGGAGCCTAGGCCCGCCTTCAACAAAACGTCAATGGAGGAACGTACGAGTGTTCGCGCGCCCTGGCCGCCACGCGTACGCGGGTGCACGGCTCAGCCGCTCAGCAGTGCCCCGGCCAGCCGCTCCCCCGCGGTCTCGGCCAGTTCGGCGGCCTTGGTCATGCTGTCGCCGGGCTGTTCGGCCAGGTCGGTGAGGGCGATCGCGGTGGTGAAGCCGGCCGAGCGCCACTCGCTCTCCGACAGTTCCAGCCGCCCCGCCACAGCGGCCACCCGAACCCCCGCCCGAGTGGCCGCCGCGGCGACGCCGGCGGGGGCCTTGCCGTGGAGCGTCTGCGCGTCCAGGCAGCCCTCGCCGGTGACGACGAGGCGTGCCCCACGCACGGCCTCGTCGAAACCCAGCAGTTCGAGCAGCAGCTCGATACCGGGTCGCATGGTGGCGCCGAGCAGGGCGAGGGCGGCGAAGCCCACCCCGCCCGCGGCCCCGGCGCCGGGGGCCTCGCGCACGTCCCGCCCGGCGGCCTCGGCGACCTTGTCCGCGAAGCGGGTCAGGCCCTCCTCCAGGACCACCAGGTCGTCGCCGTCCGCGCCCTTCTGCGGGCCGTAGACGGCGGTGGCGCCGCGCGGGCCGAGCAGCGGGTTGTCGACGTCGCAGGCCACGACGACCTCGACGCCGGCCAGCACGTCGGCCAGCGGGCCGAGGTCGATCGTCGCGAGCCTGCGCAGCGCGGCGCCGCCGGGCGCGAGTTCGTTGCCGTCCGCGTCGCGCAGGCTGACGCCGAGCGCCTGGACCACGCCCGCGCCGCCGTCCGTGCAGGCGCTGCCGCCGAGGCCGAGCACGATCCGCTTGGCGCCGAGCGCGACCGCCCGGCCGATCAGCTGGCCGACGCCGAAGGAGCCGGCCGCGAGCGGGGCGGTGCGCCCGCCGGGGAGCCGGGCCAGGCCGGAGGCCTGCGCCAGTTCGACCACGGCGGTGTCGTCCCGCACCGCGAGCGCGGCGTCCACCGGCAGGCCGGTGGGGCCGGCCACCTTGGCCGGGACGCGGGTGAAGCCGGCCGCGAGCGCGGCGGCCAGGGTGCCCTCGCCGCCGTCGGCGACGGGCAGTTCGCGCACCTCGGTGCCGGGCGCGGCGCGGCGGATGCCGGCGGCGATCCGGGCGGCGACCTCGGCGCCCTCCAGGGTGCCCTTGAACTTGTCGGGAGCTACGACCACATGGCCCTGGTGGGGGGTGGCGGGCATGGCGCGGTCCTCTCCGTACGGGTGCGGCTGGTTCTTCAAGCTTGGGCCCGGGCGGCCCGGGGGTGCCATCCCCTGCCCGGACGATGCCGGTCAGGGCCGGCACTGAGCTGGGCTGCCCCGGAGGGCGGCCCCCTCCCGCCGTTCCCCTCGTCCCGCTTCCGACGTACGAGGGGCTCCCCTCGGCAGGGAGGGGGCCGGGCGACGCGTCACTGGCACGACCGAAGTGCCCCCGACAGGGAGGACGCGTCACCGGCTGGGTCGACCGGCAGGCGGGCGGATGAGCCCCGGCCCGGCTGCCGGTCGGGCCTGGCCTCCTGGTGGCGCGGGCACGACCGGATAGGTACACGCCACCAGGAGGAGTCTGTGCGGGCTCCCCCGGGGGGGAGCCCGGCGGGTTACTTGACCTCGCGGCCCGAGAGCCGCTCGACGCCGCGCAGCAGCGCCGAGTGGTCGAGCGAGCCGTCGCCGTTGGCGCGGGCGGAGGCGACCAGCTGGGCCACCACGGCGCCGACCGGCAGCGCGGCACCGACGGCGCGGGCGGCGTCGGTGACGATGCCCATGTCCTTGTGGTGCAGGTCGATCCGGAAGCCCGGGGCGAACTCGCGGTTGAGCATGTTCGCCTTCTTGCGGTTGAGCACGGTCGAGCCGGCCAGGCCACCGCCGAGCACGTCCAGCGCGGCGGCGAGGTCGACGCCCGCGTTCTCCAGGAAGACCACGGCCTCGGCCAGGACCTGGATGTTGACGGCCACGATCAGCTGGTTGGCGGCCTTGACGGTCTGGCCGGCGCCGGCCGGGCCGACGTGGACCACCGTGGTGCCGAGGGCGTCGAACAGCGGCTTCGCCTCGGCGAAGTCCGCGGCCTCGCCGCCGACCATGATGGACAGGACGGCCTCGACGGCACCGGCCTCGCCGCCGGACACCGGGGCGTCCAGGGCGCGCACGCCGTTCTCCACGGCGGCCTTGCCGACCTTGATGGAGGTCTGCGGGGTGATCGAGGACATGTCGATCACGAGGGTGCCGGCCTTCACGTTCTCCAGCACGCCGCCCTCGCCGAGGATGACCGCCTCGACGTGCGGGTCGGCCGGGACCATGGTGATGACGACCTCGGCGTCCTTGACGGCCTCGGCGATGCTGGCGGCACCCCGGCCGCCGGCCGCGACGACGGCGTCGATCGAGTCCTGGGAGAGGTCGAAACCGGTGACGTCGTGCCCGGCCTTGACCAGGTTGATGGCCATGGGCTTGCCCATGATGCCGAGGCCGACGAAGGCGATCTTGCGGCTCATCGCGTCGTTCCTTTGTACGTAGGTGGGGAGGGCCGGGTGGCCGGCCCGCGGGACGGGCCGGGGCGCGCTCGCGGCGCGGCGCGCCCGGTGGCGCGGTGCCGCCTCGCGGCGCGGCGCTACTTCGCGGCGCGCAGCTCGCGCGGCAGCCACCCGAAGCTGTCGGCGCTGACGCCGGTGGAGGGGCGGTACTCCAGGCCGATCGAGCCGGTGTAGCCGGCGGCGGAGAGGCGGGCGAAGAGGTCCTCGAAGTCCAGCTCTCCGGTGCCGGGCTCGTTGCGGCCCGGGTTGTCGGCGATCTGCACGTGGCCGATGCGGTCGGCGTAGGTGTCGATGACGGCCGCCAGGTCCTCGCCGTTCTTGGCCAGGTGGTAGAGGTCGCAGAGGAACTTGGCGTTGCCGAGCCCGGTGGCCGCGTTGACCTTGTCGACGATCTCGACCGCGGCGGGGGCCGACACCAGCGGGTAGTCCGGGGACTCGACCACGTTGAGGGCCTCGATCAGCAGGATCGCGCCGATCTCGTGCGCGGCCTTCGCGGCCAGCACCAGGTTCTCCAGCGCGAGCGCGTCCTGCTCGGCCGGGTCCACGCCCTCGACCCGGTTGCCGTACAGCGCGTTGAGCGCGGTGGCACCGAGCGAGGCGGCGAGCTCGGCGGCGACCGGGACGTTGGCCCGGAAGCGCTCCTTGTCGGCCGGCACCGAGACCGTACCGCGGACGCCCTTGCTCAGGTCGTCCAGGAAGTTGAGGCCGGTGAGCCGTACGCCCGCGTCGGTGAAGGCCTTGCGGAGCGCGTCCTGCTCGGCCTGCGAGGGGGCGTGCTCCTCGCCGAAGGGCCACCACAGCTCGGCGGCCGTGAAGCCGGCGGCGGCGGCAGCGGCCGGGCGCTCCAGCAGCGGGAGCTCACCGAACAGGATCGACAGGTTGACCGTGAAGCTGTGCCGGGAAGCTGCCGTCACGTCACTCACCTCTCACTCTCTTCCGACATCCTCAACTTCCACAATCCGGAAGAGGGATTCTGCGTGGTGGAAGCATCTCCGCCCCGCCGATCGACTGTCAAGGCCGCCGCAACAATTTGTTGAAGTGGCCCGGAAACCCCTCCGCGAGGGGCCCGGCGCTGTCCGATCACCCAGGGCCTGCCCCGCCCCACCCCCGCTCGCTACAGTGAGCGGGTGCGATTGATGGTGGAGTTCACGACAGAACCGTTCGAGCTGGACACGTTCCCCGAGCACGCCGCGGCGGCCCGCAAGGTCGTCGACGAGGCCGGCCTGGCCGTCTCGGTCGGCCCCTTCGGGACCGGCGCCGAGGGCGAGGCCGACCAGGTCCTCACCGCGGTGACCAGGCTGCTCCGCGAGACCCTGGACGCCGGCGCGACCCGGATCTCGGTCCAGGTCAGCGTGCTGGGCGACGGCGAGGGCAACGGCGGCGCGGTGGCCGACGCGACGCGGGAGGAGGGCGGTACGCCGTGACCGAGCACGTGGAACACCCGCTCGCCGCGGCCGTCAAGCCGCTGCTGGACGCGGTCGGCGCGACGCCCGTCCCGCTGGGCGAGGCGAAGGCCGAGGACGTCGTCCTGGAGTGGGAGGGCGCCCCGGCGCTCGCCGTCCGGCTGCCGCACCTGAGCAGCGCGCTGGACCGGCTGCTGGCCGAGATGACCCGCCAGTTCGACGGCCGCCCGCTGGCCGAGCTCGACCGCTGGGAGAAGCAGCGGGTCGTCGCCCTCCTGGAGGAGCGCGGCGCCTTCACCGTCCGCCACGGGGTCGAGACCGTCGCCTCGGCGCTCGGCGTCAGCCGCTTCACCGTGTACAACTACCTCAACCGCCAGGACGGCTCGAAGTCCTCCTGAGGCACCCGTGGGCACCGCCGGCGGAACCCTCCCAAAACGGGCAGCCCCGCCGGTGCGTTCCAGTGTGGGCCGCCCTCCGGCGGGGCACACTTGGCGAATCGCACACGAAACGGCCCGGCAACACGGGCCCGCCCAAAACGTAACCACCAACCGTTAAACAAAGTGTTGACGGCCGGGTGGGGCCGATCTAGCTTGTGCGGGTGGCACCACTCTTCAGGAGGTCCACCTGTGACCAACCACCCCCACGCCCTCGACGCCCTCGCGGCGGCCGACGCCGCCGAGCTTGAGGCGATCCTGCTGGAGATCTGCTCCAGCCCCCGCTGGGCCGCCGCCGTCGCGGAGGCCAAGCCCTGGTCGGACCGCAGCGCCCTGCTCGCCGCCAACGCGGCGGCGATGCGGTCGCTGACGGTCGCGGACCTGCACGACGCGATGGCCGGCCACGCCCGGATCGGCAAGCCCAAGGCGGGCGACGCCACCTCCGAGCGCGAACAGGCCGGCATCCACGGCGTGGACCAAGCGCTCCTCGACGAACTGCACGAGGCCAACGCCGCCTACGAGGCGAAGTTCGGCCACGTGTTCCTGATCTGCGCGACCGGCCGTACCGCGGCCACCATGCTCGCCGCCCTGCGCGAGCGCCACCCCAACGACCCCGCCGCCGAGGCGGAGATCGTCCGGGGCGAGCTGCGCAAGATCAACGACATCCGCATCAACCGGCTGCTCGACGAGTCCTGAGCCGGTTCTGACGTATCGTCAGTTCCGTTTCCCGGCACGATCCACGACCGACCCGACGGATCTTCGTTTCTGACGATTCGTCAGATCATCGTGAGGCCGCGCCGCGCTCGGCGAAGCAACCCCACATCTGCCATCAGTAAGGTCACTTCACCCATGACTGGCATCTCCACCCACGTGCTCGACACCAGCCTCGGCCGCCCGGCCGAGGGCGTCCCGGTCGAGCTCGCACTGCACACCGAGGGTGGCTGGAAGGTGCTCGGCACCTCCGCCACGGACTCCGACGGCCGGGCCAAGGACCTGCCGGCCGTGGAGGCGGGCTCGGTCGTCCGGCTGCTCTTCGACACCGCCGCGTACTACGCGCGGCGGTCCGCGGAGACGCCGTTCTTCCCCGAGGTCTCGATCGTCTTCACGGTCGCGCCCGCGCAGCACCACTACCACGTGCCGCTGCTGCTGAACCCGTTCGGATACTCGGTCTACCGCGGAAGCTAGTAGACCGACCTGGAAGCTCAAGGAGCCAAAGTCATGGCCCACGTGCTCGGTCAGAACCAGTACGGCAAGGCGGAGAACCGCATCGTACGCGTCTACCGCGACTCCACCCGGCACGAGATCAAGGACCTGAACGTCTCGGTCTCCCTCCAGGGCGAGTTCGAGGACGTCCACCTCACCGGTTCCAACGCCAACTGCCTCCCCACCGACACCACCAAGAACACCGTCTACGCCTTCGCCAAGGAGTACGGGATCGAGTCGGCCGAGGCCTTCGGCATCATCCTCGCGCGGCACTTCGTCGACGACACCGAGCGCGGCGTCGTCCACAGCGCCCGCATCCGGATCGAGGAGTACTCCTGGGACCGGATCAAGACCCCGGACAGCTCGGCCCGCTTCATCGGCTCCGAGGAGGTCGGCCACTCCTTCGTCCGCACCGGCCAGGAGACCCGCACCACCGAGGTCGTCTACGACGGCGAGACCGTCCAGGTCGTCTCCGGCCTCAAGGACCTCATCGTCATGAACTCCACCAACTCGGAGTTCTGGGGCTACATCAAGGACAAGTACACCACCCTGCAGGAAGCCTACGACCGGATCCTCGCCACCCAGGTGACGGCCCGCTGGAAGTACGGCTACAGCGGCCGTGACGGCGAGGCCCAGCCCAACTGGAACCGCTCCTACACCCACGTGAAGCGGCACCTGCTGGAAGCCTTCGCCGAGACCTACTCCTACTCGCTGCAGCAGACCCTGCACTCGATGGGCACCCGGGTCCTCAACAACCGTGCCGAGGTGGACGAGGTCCGCCTGGAGCTGCCCAACAAGCACCACTTCCTCGTCGACCTGGAGCCCTTCGGCCTCAAGAACGACAACGAGGTCTACTACGCCGCGGACCGCATGTACGGCCTCATCGAGGGCACCGTGCACCGCGAGGGCGTCGTCCCGGTCATCCCGGTCGTCTGACCTCCCCCACCATGGACACCGCCCGGCATCGCCGCACCCTCCGGCCCTCATCGGCCGGCCGAGTCCGGGCGGTTCGCACCACCTCCGGCACCACCCCTTGCAGCACCTCCAGCACCACCCTTGTCACTACCTGTTCCACGTGTTTCTCCACCCCCACCCACCGGAGTTCGTGCCTGCCTCACGGCGGCCGGCCCGGGGCACTGGAGAGGCCGGCCGAGGGACCCTTGCACCGCCGTCCCGCCCTCGGTCAGGGAAGTATCCGGCAGTCTCCAGCGCCACGGGCGCGCCGGGAGCCGCGGGCACAAGAGGGGCTCGACATGGCACCCAGCAACACCAGCACCACCGACGGCGGTTCCACCCCTGCAAGATCTTCCGGTCCGGGCGGCGTCCCAGGCCTCCCCGGCACGCCGCCCGGACCGGGAACCCACCCCGTGGACGAGGTGCTGTCCCCGGTGAAGCTCGTCTCCACCGGACTCCAGCACGTCGCCGCGATGTACGCGGGAGTCGTCGCACCCCCGCTCATCGTCGGCGCCGGCGTGGGGCTCTCCCCCGCCGAACTCGCCCTGCTCATCTCGGCCAGCCTGTTCACCGCCGGACTGGCCACCCTGCTCCAGACCCTCGGCGTCTGGAAGATCGGCGCGCGACTGCCGTTCGTGAACGGCGTGTCGTTCGCGGGCGTCGCGCCCATGATCGCCATCGCCAACGAACACGGACCGAAGCACGCCCTCCCGGTGATCTTCGGCGCGGTGATCGTCGCGGGGGTCCTGTGCTTCCTCGCGGCACCGTACTTCTGCAAGCTCATCCGGTTCTTCCCACCCGTCGTCCAGGGCACCGTGATCACCCTCATCGGGGTGTCCCTGCTGCCGGTGGCGGTGAACTGGGCGCGCGGCGGCTCGCCGGGCGCCCCCGGATTCGGCTCCATGCGGGCCATCGGCCTCGCCGCGATCACCCTCGTCGCGGTGGTGCTCTGCAACCGGCTGCTGCGCGGCTTCTGGCAGCAGCTCTCCCTGCTCGTCGGCCTGGCGTTCGGCACCCTGATCGCCTTCCCGCTGGGCCTCGCCGACTTCGGCCCGGTCAAGGACGCGAAGGTCTTCGCGCTCCCCTCCCCGTTCCACTTCGGCGCCCCCGAGTTCGACGCCGCCGCCATCGTCTCGCTGTGCATCGTCATGGTGGTCTCGATGACCGAGTCCACCGCCGACATGCTCGCGCTCGGCCGAATAGTCGACCGCGAGGCCGACGAACCCACGCTCGCCGCCGGCCTGCGCGCCGACGGCCTGGCCACCGCGCTCAGCCCGGTCTTCAACGGCTTCGCCGCCAGCGCCTTCGCCCAGAACATCGGGCTCGTGGCACTGACGAAGATCCGCAGCCGCTACGTCGTCGCGGCCGGCGGAGGCATCCTGGTCCTGCTCGGGCTCTTCCCCGTGCTCGGCTCACTCGTCTCCCTCGTACCGCAGCCCGTCCTCGGCGGCGCCGGGATCGTGCTCTTCGGCACGGTCGCGGCGAGCGGCATCCGCACCCTCGCGGAGGCCGGCATGGAGTCCGGCTCGAACACCATCCTCGTGTCGGTCTCGCTCGGTGTCGGCATCGTGCCGATCGCCGTACCCACGTTCTACGACGCCTTCCCGGAGGCCGTCCGCACCCTGATGCACTCCGGGATCTCGGCCGGCACCGTGACGGCCGTCCTGCTCAACCTCCTCTTCCACCACGTCGGGGCCGCCCGCCGCGCAGCGGCCGGCGATCCACCCGGCACGACGGTGCCGACGGTGACACCGTCCTGACCGGCGGGGTGGGGGCGCGTGCCCGCTCGACGCGCCCCCACCCGTCACCCGCCGCCGCCCCTCCACGGGCGCGCAGCACGCGGCACCGCTCTCGCCCTCCCCCATAGGAGCAACACCATGGCAGTCCAGCCCCCACCCGCCGACCAGCGGATCGTCATCGAGAACGCCGCCATCGCGACGGTCGACGCCAACGACACCGAGCACGCCCGCGGCCACGTGGTCATCCTCGGCAACAAGATCGAATCGGTCGGCAGCGGCCCCGCCCCCGCCTGGCTGGACAACGTCGTGCGCCGGATCAACGCCGAGGGCCACCTCGTCACCCCCGGCCTGGTCAACACCCACCACCACTTCTACCAGTGGATCACCCGCGGCCTCGCCCAGGACAACATCCTCTTCGACTGGCTCGTCGCCCTCTACCCCACCTGGGCCCGCATCGACGAGAAGCTCGTCCACGCCGCCAGCCAGGGGTCCGCCGCCGCGCTCCTCAAGTCCGGCTGCACCACCGCCTCCGACCACCACTACGTCTTCCCCAAGGACGGCGGCGACGTCCTCGGCGCCTCCGTCGAGGCCGTCCAGGAACTCGGCCTGCGCTTCACCGCGCTGCGCGGCTCCATGGACCGCAGCAAGAAGGACGGCGGCCTGCCCCCGGACCACGCCGTCGAGGAGCTCGACGACATCCTCGCCGCCTCCGAGGCCGCCGTCGACAAGTACCACGACTCCTCCTTCGGCTCGATGCTGCACGTCGCCATCGCGCCCTGCTCCCCGTTCTCCGTCTCCACCGACCTGCTCCGGCAGTCCGCCGAACTCGCCCGCCGCAAGGGCGTACGGCTGCACACCCACGGCTCGGAGACCGCCGAGGAGGAGCAGTTCTGCAAGGAGCTGTTCGGCATGGGCCCGACCGACTACTTCGAGTCGGTCGGCTGGCTCGGCGAGGACGTGTGGATGGCGCACTGCGTCCACATGAACGACTCCGACATCGCCAAGTTCGCCGAGACCGGCACCGGCGTCGCCCACTGCCCCTCCTCCAACGCCCGCCTGGCGGCCGGCATCGCGCGCGTGCCCGACATGATCAAGGCCGGCGTACCGGTCGGCCTCGGCGTCGACGGCACCGCGTCCAACGAGTCCGGCGAGCTCGGCACCGAGCTGCGCAACGCCCTGCTCATCAACCGCCTGCACGGCTACCCGACCGCGCTGACCGGGCGCCAGGCCCTGCGCCTGGGCACCATGGGCGGCGCGCGGGTGCTCGGCCGGCAGAACGAGATCGGCTCCATCGAGGCCGGCAAGCTCGCCGACCTGGCGCTGTGGAAGATCGACGGGATCATGCACTCGTCCATCGCCGACCCGGTCGCGGCCCTGACGTTCGGCGCGCTGCCGCCGCTGTCCGTCCTCTTCGTCAACGGCAACGCCGTCGTCGAGAAGGGGCAGCTGACCACCGTCAACGAGGACCGCATCGCGCGCGACTGCGCCCGCGCCGCGAAGGAGCTCGCGGCCCGCCCGGTCTGACGGACCGGTAGCCCGCTCCTCTTCCGTTCCCTGTACTCCGGGCCGCCCAGGGACGGTGCGTGACCCGGACTCCGCACGCCACACCCGGCGCGCGGACCGCAGCCCCGGACCCACGGCGAGGGTCCGGGGCTGCGGCGTGCCCGGGGGGCGCCGAACGGATAACAGCGAACAGATAACAGATGACGAAAGTTGTCATCTGTTATCTGTTCGCTGTTATCCGTCTTTGGTTGTCCGTCTGCTGTCGGCCCCTAGAACAGCCCCCGCAGCCGTCAGGCTGGTCAGGCCGTCAGGCCGTCAGGCTTGGTCAGGCTTGGTCAGGCCGTGCGCCCCAGCGTCGCCAGGTAGGCGCGCCACCCGCCGTGGTGGGTGATCTCGCGGTGGACGCCGCGCTCCAGCTCCCCGCGGGCGAGCAGCATCGACAGGCACGCGGAGCCGTCCTCCAGCTCGATCACGCCGAGCTCCAGTTCACGCGGCTCCCCGGGCAGGATGACGTCCCGCAGGCGCTCCAGGCTGATGTCGTACAGCTCGCCATCGATCGCGCTGTCCACGTCCGGGTCCGCCAGCAGCCCCGGGCAGACGTCCGTCCCGCCGCTGTGGTCGATGGAAAAGAAGCGGTAGCCGGGGGCGGTCCGGGCCGGCCCGATCAGCGCGTCGGCGACCTTGGCGTGGAACGGTCCGCCGGCCATCGCCTGGCCGTTGAAGAAAATGCGTGCCATGGGTGAACTCCTCACGAGAACAAGGACCACGGCAAAGGGGCCGTGGCAAAAAAGGCCGTTCCGCACGGCGACGAGAGGACAGGTGGATTCGTCGCCGTACGGAACGGAGTAGTGGCCCGCCGGCATGCGCCACCGCGGCAGGCGTGCGGCGGTGGCACCGGCGGATAGCTTGGGGTCAGCCCAGCAGGGGCAGCGCGGGGAGGGTCAGGAAGTCCGCGAACTCCTCGGCCAGGGCGACCTGTTCGAAGAGCTGGGCGGCCTCGCGCCAGCGCCCGCCGGCGTACCCGGCCTCGCCCAGCTCGGCGCGGAGCTCGGCCAGCTCGGTGGCGACCAGGCCGCGCACCAGCTCGGCGGTGGCCTTCTCGCCGGTGTCGGAGAGCACGACGCCGTTGTGGATCCACTGCCAGATCTGCGAGCGGGAGATCTCGGCGGTGGCGGCGTCCTCCATCATGTTGAAGATGCCGACGGCGCCGAGGCCCCGCAGCCACGCCTCGATGTAGCGGACGCCGACCTGGACGGCGTTGTGCAGCCCCGCGTGGGTGCAGGTGCCGCCGGCGCCGGCGATGTCGAGCAGCTGGGCGGCGGTGACCGGCTCGGACGGCCCGGGATTGTCCTTCTGGTTGGGCCGCTCGCCGAGCACGGCGTCGAAGGAGGCGCGGGCGACCGGGACGAGGTCCGGGTGGGCGACCCAGGAGCCGTCGAAGCCGTTGCCGGCCTCGCGGTCCTTGTCGGCCCTGACCTTCTCCAGGGCGGCCGCGTTGACCTCGGGGTCCTTGCGGCTGGGGATGAACGCGGCCATGCCGCCGATCGCGTGGGCGCCGCGCTTGTGGCAGGTCTGCACCAGCAGGCGGGTGTAGGCGGCCATGAACGGCGAGGCCATGGTGACGCTGTTGCGGTCCGGCAGGATGTAGTGCTCGCCGGCGTCGCGGAAGTTCTTGACGATCGAGAACAGGTAGTCCCAGCGGCCGGCGTTGAGTCCGGCGGCGTGGTCGCGCAGCTCGTAGAGGATCTCGTCCATCTCGAACGCGGCGGTGATGGTCTCGATCAGGACGGTGGCGCGGACGGTGCCGTGCGGGATGCCGAGCTGCGCCTGGGCGTGCGTGAACACGTCGTTCCAGAGCCGGGCTTCGAGGTGGCTCTCGGTCTTCGGGAGGTAGAAGTACGGGCCGGAGTTGGGGTCCTCCGGACCCTTGGCGAGCAGCCGGGCCGCGTTGTGGAAGAAGTACAGGCCGAAGTCGAAGAACGCGCCGGCCACCGGGACGCCGTCGACGAGCAGGTGGTTCTCGTCGAGGTGCCAGCCGCGCGGGCGGACCACGACGGTGGCGAGTTCGGCGGCGGGCTTGAGGGTGTAGGCCTTGCCGGCGTCGCTGGTGAAGTCGATCCGGCCCTCGTAGGCGTCGATCAGGTTGACCTGGCCGCTGACGACGTTCTCCCAGGTCGGGGAGGTCGCGTCCTCGAAGTCGGCGAGCCAGATCCGCGCGCCGGAGTTGAGGGCGTTGATGACCATCTTCCGGTCCGTGGGGCCGGTGATCTCGACGCGGCGGTCCTGGAGGGCGCGCGGCGCCTCGGCGACCTTCCAGTCGCCGGCGCGGACGTCGGCGGTCTCCGGGAGGAAGTCGAGCGTGCCCGCCTGCGCGATCTCGGCGCGCCGGGTCTTCCGCCGGGCGAGGAGGTCCTGCCGGCGGCCCTCGAACGCGCGGTGGAGGCCGACGACGAAGGCGACCGCCTCCGGAGTGAGCACCTCCTCCGCCCGGTGGACGCGCGGACCGGCGACAGTGACGACCGGAGCGGCGGGGGAGACGCCGGGTCCCTGATCTGTGGCCATGAGCAGGACACTCCTAAGACGGTTGAGCCTGGCGAAGGGAGCTCCGGTGGGAGCTTCCTTTGGGGAACTTCCTTGATCCGAACCCACCTGTCGGCGCATTCGATTCTGTAAGGTGGAGACTAGTTTCCGCGATACAGAATTTCAACGGTTTGTTGATGTGATCGCCGGGACTCTACTCCTCCCCGACAGCGAAGGGAACGCCGGTGGTTGCGACCCCCGACACAGCATCGACGACGGGCGCCGACCGCGCGAGCGGCGGCGTGCAGTCCGTCGAACGCGCCTTCCAGCTCCTGGAGGCGCTGGCCGACTCCGGCGGCGTGGCGACGCTCAGCGAGCTCTCCACCACCTCCGGCCTGCCGATGCCGACCATCCACCGCCTGGTACGTACCCTCGTGCAGCAGGGTTACGTCCGCCAGGACACCGCCCGCCGCTACACCCTCGGCCCCCGGCTGATCCGGCTCGGCGAGACCGCCGGGCGCCTGCTCGGCAGCTGGGCCCGCCCCTACCTGGCCGAGCTGATGGAGGCCACCGGCGAGACCGCGAACCTCGCGGTCCTGGAGGGCGGCGAAGTGGTCTACGTCGGGCAGGTGCAGTCGCGCCGCTCGATGCGGATGTTCACCGAGGTCGGCCGGCGGGTGCAGCCGCACTGCACCGGCGTCGGCAAGGCGCTGCTCGCCCAGCTCCCCGAGGAGGAGGCCCGCGCCATACTCGGCCCCAACACGCTGCCCGCGCACACCGAGTACACCGTCACCGACCCGCAGGAGCTGCTGCACCAGCTCGCCGAGGCGCGCGAGCGCGGGTACGTCGTCGACGACCAGGAGCAGGAGATCGGGGTGCGCTGCATCGCGCTCGCCGTCCCGGGCGCGCCGACGCCGACGGCGCTGTCGGTCTCCGGCCCCGAGGCCCGCATCCGGGCGCTGGAGCAGCAGGACGGCGCGGCCTCGCTCGTCCCGGTGATGCACAAGATCGCGGCCCGGCTCGGACAGGTCCTCGCACCCTGATGGGTGGTCAGTTGAGGTGTCATGCGCAGGAAGTCGGACTGGTCGACTTCCTGCGCACGCGTTCCTCCGTTCGAGCGGACGGAGGGCGGGGCGCGGCGACGGCCGCCCGCCGCTCGGCCACCCTGGTGCGGACGCGGCCCGCGACAGCGCAGGCGGCCCGAGCACGAGGGCATGGTGAACGGCGATGGAGCGCAGGCGCAAGAGGCTTCGCGGCAGGACGGGGAACGCGGCACGGAGCGGGACGTGGCTGACGGTGGCCGTGGCGGCGGGCTGCGCGGTGGCGACGCTGACCGCCGACCCGTCGTGGGCCGGGCAGCGGCCCGACCCCCGTCCGGCAGTGCAGCTCGCGCCGGCGAGCCGGGCCGCGGCGCTGTCCGACTCCGACCTGGAGGTCGTCCGGCTCGACCCCAGCCCCGCGCCGCCCGGCGGCACCACGACCGTGCACGCCTTCGTCGCCAACCTCGGCCCGGACACCACCGCCTCGCCCTTCACCGTGATCGTCACCCTGCCGGAGGAGGTGACGGCGGTGGGCCCGTACTTCCCCGAGAACTGCGAGGCGTTCCTGGGCCGCGAGGTGCGCTGCACCTTCGGCCCCGGCCTGCCCGAGGGACGCAGCGCGACCGCGCTCGTCACGGTGCGGATCTCCCCCATGGCGCATACGGGCCTGCTGACCGGCGGGAAGGTCACGGTGATCAGCCCGGACGACCGGCACCCGCGCAACAACCGGCAGCCGTTCGACATCAGGGTCGTCGAGACGGCTGCCGGCTGATGGCTACCGTGTGCCGGTGCGGTTACCGGTAGACGCGGACGTAGTCGGCGGCGAAGGTGATCGGGGCGGTCCCCTGCGGCGCGGGGTGGTACTGCCCCGCGCACACCGACAGGTTGAGGATCAGGTACGCCGAGAAGTTCGCGCCGACGCCCTTGCCGTCCGAGAACACCTTCACGCCGTTGACGTACCAGTCCACCGAGGTGGCGCCGTAGTACGTGCCGATGGTCACCCACTGGTCCTTCGCGACGGCGCTCGCGTTGGTGTAGTAGTCGAAGTTGCCCGGGTTGACGTGGTTGGTCAGCTCCAGGAGGTTCGGGTTGTCGGGGTGGTACTCGAAGGAGTCGACCTCCCCGTTGCCATTCTTCCAGGTCCACAGGGCCGGCCAGGCGCCGGAGCCGGCCGGCAGCTTGACCCGGGTCTCGGCGTAGTCGCCGGTCTTGACCTGGAAGCCCTCGCTGGAGCCCTCGGTGGTGAGGAAGCCGGTGTTCCAGGACTGCTTGCCGTTCTCCAGCGTGTTGCTGCCGGGGGTGGCGGTGAAGGTGGCGACGCCGTTGGCCACGCTGACGTTGTTCGGGTCCAGCCAGTCGAGCTTGTTGTCGTCCGGGTTGTGGTTGCCGTACTTGTACGCGGTGCTCTTGTCGCCGACCCAGCGCTGGCCCCAGTTGATCGGGCCGTTGAACTCGTCGGACCAGGTCAGCGACTTGCCGGCGATCGGGGAGGACGGCGCCGGGGTGCTCGGGGTGGCGGTGGCGCTCGGGGTCTGGGTGGGCGTCTGGGTGGGTGCCTGGGTGGGCGTGGGGGTGGGGGTGGGGGTGGCCGACGGGGTGGCCGACGGGGTGGTGGTCGGGGCTGGGGTGCTGGAGACGACGAGCTGCTGCGACGGCAGGTTGTGCCAGGCGCCGCCGAAGTCCTGCCAGAACCCGAACTGGGTGTAGGTGCCGGCCGGCAGGGCGCGCGCGCCACTGGTGAAGGTGTAGCTCCACGGGCAGATCGGCACATTGCTGGCGTTGCCGGGGAAGTCGAGGTTGTTGCCGGCCGCGTCGCGCACGCCGACACCGACGGTCTTGGCGGTGAAGCAGGACGAGGAGTGGACGGTGAGGGTCGCGGTGGCGGCCCGGCCGGCGACCATCGTGGCCGGGGCGAGCCGGTCCTGGGTGACGGTCGGACCGGTGGCGGCCTGGGCGCCGGGCGCGGACTGGAGGCCGAACAGGCCGGCGCCGGTGATGGCGAGCGCGCCGGTGGCGGCGAGGGCGGCGGTGCGGCCGCGGTGGGACGGGCGGGCGTGGCGGGGCGCGGGGCGCCGGGCAGGCTTGTGCATGGGGTGTCCTCTGCGACGCCTGCGAGGTGAGCTGTCGGGTTCGGACTGAGAGGTCGCCCGGCCGCCGGTGGGAACGGCTTCACCCCAAGCCGCGGCCGGCACGCGCGAGGGCGTGCCGGGTCGTGGCGCTGACCTTGGTTCCCCCGCTCCCGTCCGCTGTGGTGCTCGGTTGCCCGCCGTCGGGTGGACGGGACTCGGCGTCCCGGCGGCGGGGTCCGCGAGGG
The DNA here is from genome assembly GCF_042887525.1 of Kitasatospora sp. NPDC057936. Taxonomy (NCBI): domain Bacteria; kingdom Bacillati; phylum Actinomycetota; class Actinomycetes; order Kitasatosporales; family Streptomycetaceae; genus Kitasatospora; species Kitasatospora sp. NPDC057936. The sequence goes on along the minus strand of NZ_JBHVPD010000006.1, from coordinate 104,155 downwards.
CGGACGCCGTTGCAGGCTAGGCAGTCGGTCCGTGAACGGACAACTCGTCTCGGCCGGTTGTCGCGCAGCTCACAGTCGTGTCGATCAACTACGGTGCGGAGTGGATCAGTTGGCCGGTGTCCCGGCGGGCCGTTGATGTTCGGGCGGGCCGGGCGCCGATCCGGACCCCGGCGTCCGGCGCCCCGGCGGGTTCGAGGCGGTCGCGCCCGCCGAGCAGCCGGGTGCCGCCGACCGTCGCGGTGCCGGTGTCGGTGTCGGTGTCGGTGTCACCTGTTGGTCGGCGGTGCCCTGGCGGGCCCTGCGTGGTGACGGTGACGGGGGTGCGTCTTCACTGGCAGTGGCGTGCGAGCTCGCCCGATCGGATAAATTGGAGGTCCGACATCCACCGTCGTGCACAAGAGCACCGCGCCCCCTCCCGCAGAGACGAGGAACCGCCGCACCATGACCGCGCCCCTGCCCGCCTTCGCCGGCCGCACCTACCTCTTCCGGGCCGACAACGGCGCGGCCTTCCGCAACGCCTACTCGGCCGACGGCAAGCGGCTGCGCTGGGAGGGCCTCGGCGAGTCGGCGGGCCAGTGGGAGGACGTGGCGCTCCACGTCGCCGAGGTCGCGCCCGAGGTGTACTTCGTCAGCTGGACGGAGCAGAGCGGCATCACCGTCAGCCACGTGATGGACCTGGTCCGGCTGACGGTGCGCGCGTTCTGGACTTTCGAGGGCGAGGGCGGCCGGGTCGGCGAGCTCCACACGGGGACGCTGGAGCGGGTGGCCTGAGGCCGGCCGGTCCGCGAGGCCGGCGACCGTCGGGCTGCGGAAGCCGGCCGGCTGCAGCGAGTCAGGCCGCGGGGACCGTCCGGCTGCGGGGCCCGGCCGTCAGCCTACGAAGGCCGGCTTCAGGCTACGGGGGCCGGCTGGCCCGGCTGATTCGGGACCTTGAGGTGCTCGGACAGCCACTCCAGCGAGGACGGCAGCAGCTTGCTCCACGTCTCGAAGTTGTGGCCGCCGGTCTCCAGCATGCTGTACGAGACCTTCATCGGGCCGGGGCTCTGCACCGCGTCGATGAACGCCTCGGTGTCGTGCTTGTAGTCGCCGTCGCCCTGCTTCGTGCCCGCCAGCAGGACGGCCGCCTTGGGCTGCGGCAGGTTCTTGAGCCGCCACATCAGGTCGGCCTCGTCCCGGCGCTGCCGGCTGCCGCCGAAGAGGTCGCCGGTGGTCGGGTCCTCGGCGGCACGGTAGTAGCCGGAGAGGGAGACGGCGGTCGGGAAGACCTCCGGGTGGCGCATGGCGAGCTTGACCGCGCAGTAGCCGCCGGTGGAGTTGCCCATGAAGGCCCACGCCTGCGGGTCGGCGGAGACCCGGAAGCTCGCCTGGATCGCCGAGGGGACGTCCTTGGTGAAGTACGTGTCGGACTGCGCGCCGCCGGGGATGTCCTCGCACTCGGTGTCCTGCGGGAGGGCGGGCGAGGGACGCATGAGGACCATGACGGTCGGCTGCATCTTCCCCTCCTGGAGCAGCTTGAGCGCCGCGCCCGGGTAGTTGAACCGCGTGATCAGGTTCTCGGCTTGCCCGGGGAAACCGGTGCTGACGATCACGGCCGGGAACTGGCGCTGCGCGTACTCGGGCTGGAAGTACTGCGGCGGCAGGTAGACGTAGCCCTCCGTGGACAGCCGGGTGAGCTTGCCGTCGATCCGGACCTTGCGGATCTCGCCGGACTTGGCAGGCTCGCGGCCCATCGCGCCGCCGCCCTGGACGGAGGCGTGGCCGATCGTCTCCACGAGCAGGCGGCCGGAGGCGTCCGCCTTGTTGTGGATCACCACCGGGCCGTTGTCACCGCCGGTGCCGAGCAGGTCGTCCCAGCTGCTGTAGAAGGAGAAGTAGTTGTTGGCGACGAGGCCGAGCGCGGCGAGCACGGTGAACTGGGTGGCGAGCAGCGTGCCGATCCGGCCGAGCACCGCCTGCCAGGTCTTCCTCGCGAGTCTGGGCCACAGCCAGACCGTGGCGGCCATCATCACGACGGCGATCAATACGGTCAGCGCCAACACCTTGTGGCTCGTCAGGCCCATGTCCTACTTGCTCCCACGCCTCGAACTCACGCCCCCGCCGCTAGGACATCCGGGGCACCTCCCCGGTTCCCCGTCGGGACGCGATCTTCCACCCTAGCGGGCCGGGGTTCCGGGTGACGGATGACAACTTTCAGATAACAGAGTTTGAAATCTGTCATCTGAAAGTTGTCATCTCGCCGAGCCGAACCTGATAGAACGTCAGGTGATCGGGAATCCCTGGAGGTGGCGCGGTGGGCGGCTGGAACGAGGAGATCCGGGCTCGGGTTCGCGAGCCGCGGATCTGGTACGTGGCGACCACGGACGCCGAGGGCGCCCCGCACGTCACCCCGATGTGGGTGGACCTGGAGGGCGACCTCGTCCTGTTCAACACGGCCATCGGCCGCACGAAGGAGCGGAACCTGCGCCGCGACCCGCGCGTCTGCCTCTCCAACGCCGACCTGGCCGATCCGTACGACCGGGTCCAGATCCACGGCCGCGCCGTCGGGTTCGTGACCGGCGAGCGCGCCGACCGCCGGATGGACGATCTCGCCCGCAAGTACCTCGGCGCGGAGCGCTACGAGTGGCGGATCCCCGGCGAGCGGCGCGTCACCGTCCTCATCGAGCCCACCCGCATCCGCCGCGTCGTCGGCGTCGAACCCCTGCCGGCCGCGGCCTTCGAGGACCACTGACGCACAGCCTGCTCACGGCACCCGGCTCCACAGTCGCAGCCCCCCGGTGAGTTCGCGCATGCAGCGGGCGCCAAGCTCCTGAGGTGAACCCGGGCCCGTCGCGGGGGCGTCGGAGAGGGCCCACTCCTCCAGGGCGACCCGGATCGCGGCGGTCGCCGCAGCGGCGGCCAGGCGGATCTCCAGCGCGTCCGCGCCCTCCGGGCAGCGGTCGGCCAGGACGCCGCGCAGCCGCTCCTCGGAGTCGGCGTGCACGCGCTGCCAGGTGCTCGCGAGACGGGGGTCGCGCAGCAGGCTGCGGGTCCAGTGCATGGCCTCGGCGGCAGGCTCGTCGGCCGGGGTCAGCGAGGCGACCGCCGAGCGCTCCAGCGCCTCGCGCACTGGCAGGTCGGCGGAGCTTTCCGCGAACAGTTCGACCCAGCGCCGCCCGCCAGCCGCAAGCAGTGGGGCGACGGCGTCCTCCTTGACCGAGAAGTACCGGTAGAAGGTGCGCAGCGAGATGCCCGCGGCGTTGGCGATCTCCTCGGCGGTGGTCGCCTCGGCGCCCCGTTCGGCGAAGAGCGCGGCGGCGGTGCGGGCGATGTCCAGCCGGGTGGCTTCGCGGCGGCGCTGGGTCAGGGAAGGGCGTCCGGTCACGGGCTCAGCGTACGCGTCTCGTGCCAGGGAGGCAGCTCACGCCGTGGCGGCATGTCGAGACTTATTGGCACGTTATGCCACTCGGGCGTACCGTGCCTCTAGAGGTCGAGAGACCACGGGAACGAACGGAGAACCACCATGGAGCGCTTCAGCGGACGGAACGTCCTGATCACCGGCGGCGGCTCGGGCATCGGCCAGGCCACCGTGCACCGGATCCTCGCCGAGGGCGGCAAGGTCGTCGCGGTCGACGTCAGCGCGGACGGCCTGCGGAGCACCGCGGACCGCGCGACCGCCGACGGCACCGCCGACCGGCTCACCACCGCGGTGCTGGACATCTCGGACGAAGGCGCCGTCGTGGCGGGCGTCGCGGAGGCCGTCGCGTGCCTCGGCGGGCTCGACGTCCTGGTCAACGCGGCCGGGATCCTGCGCTCCTCGCACACCCACGAGACCAGCCTGGAGTTCTGGAACAAGCTCCTCGCGGTGAACCTGACCGGCACCTTCCTGATGACCCGCGAGACGCTTCCGGCGCTGCTCGCGAGCGGCGGCGGTGTGGTGGTCAACTTCAGTTCCACGTCGGCGAGTTTCGCCCACCCGTACATGGCCGCCTACGCCGCGACCAAGGGCGGCATCCAGTCCTTCACGCACGCCATCGCGTCGGAGTACTCGAAGCAGGGGCTGCGTGCGGTGTGCGTGGCTCCGGGCAGCATCGACAGCGGCATGACCAACAACCCGGGCCTGCCGGCCGACGCCGACTTCAGCCTGTTCACCAAGCTCGCCCCCGCCATCGGCCAGGGTTTCGCGGGGCCGGAGACCGTGGCGGGCGTCATCGCGATGCTGGCGTCGGACGACGGCGCGTTCGTCACGGGCACCGAGATCCGCATCGACGGCGGCACCCACATGTGAGCCGGCGGGCCGGGGTGTGGGAATGACGGCCGGCGGATGACAGATAACAGCTGACAGATAACAGATTTCGAAATCTGTTATCTGTCAGCTGTTCGTCGGTTTCAGGTTGTCCTGGTGCGTTCAGGCCGCCCTGGTGCGTTCGGGTCGTCCTGATGCGTTCAGGTCGTCCTGGCGTGGGCGCGGCGGCCTCGCTGCGCGGTGCCGTGACGGGCGTCGCGGCGGGCGGCGAGGGCGTTGCCGACCGCCAGGATCGCCGCCCCGACCACGACGAACGCCGCCGCCACCAGGGCGCACGCGCCGGCCACCCGCCGGTACCCGCCATGCACGCCGGGGTCGAGGAACGGGTACGGATACCAGTCGACGGCCCAGCCCCGGAGCAGTGTGTAGCCCAGGTAGAGCAGCGGGAAGCCCAGCCACCACAACCCTGCCCTCGGGCGCAGGCGGCGCGCCGGCGGGTCGATCAGCCAGTCGGCGAGCACGGCGAGCGGCATGACGCGGTGGAGCACGTCGTTGACCCACGGGATCGTCAGCTGGTCCGGGTACTTGGCGAGGACCGTGCCGTACACCAGTCCGGTGATCACCAGGTAGAGCACGACCGCCCCGCGCACCGGGTCGGGCACGGGGCGGCGGCCGGTCACGCCCGCCAGTCCGCCGAGCGCCAGGACGACGACCGCGGCCGCGTTGCTGAGGATGGTGAAGTAACCGAAGTAGTTCACCACCCCGGTGGAACCGGTCGCCGCGTGATAGCCGGAGAAACCGAGGGCGACGGCCGCGAGCACGGCGACGGCGAGCCGGGCGGGAGCGAGCCAGGGGTGCATCGTCGGTCCGCCTCTCTGGAGGTGGCGTGGTCCGTCGGGGTACTCGGATTGAAACCCGGGTGGGCGGAGTCGGCCACAGGAGAGATGGCAGGAGAGCCGGCCGCGGAGCCGGTCGGAAGGACAACAGGAAGGACGGCAGGGAGGACGGGGGCGTCGGCCTCAGGGGGTGCGCCAGTCGGTGGCGAAGGCGGCCGCCGGGTTGGCCGTGAGGAGCAGTTCGGGCAGCTCGGGGCCGAACGTGCGGCCGAGGCGCGGTGCGAGGTCGGTGAGCAGCCGGGTGGGGCCGCCGGCCCGGCGGGCGGTGCGGGTGGTCGTGTCGGCGCCGAGGAGCAGCCTGTCGGCGTGGCCGGCGTCGACGAGGCCCGCGATGAGGTCGAAGGCCTGGTGGTCCTCCGGGTGGCCGGCCCGCGAGGGGCTGTCCAGGGCCAAGTAGACGCCCTCGTCGGCGAGTTCGCGGTGCAGCCGGACGTCGGGCAGGCGGGTGAGGTGCCCGAGGACGATCCGGTCGACCGGGACCCGGTGGCGGTCGTGGAGCCAGAGCAGCACGAAGTACGGGTCGCCGCCGGGTTCGAGGTGGACGGCGATCGGGGCGCCGGTGGCGTGGTGGGCCTCGGCTGCGGCCGCCATGACCAGACGGGTGTGCGTGCTGCTGGCGCCCACGTCGCACGCGACCTTGATCAGCCCGGCTCGGACGCCCTCGGGAGCGCCCGGGAGACCGGTGGTCAGCTCGGTGACGAAGCGTTCGGCGAGTCCGTCGTACCGGGCGGAGAGACCGCCGGCGTCCTCGCCGTAGTGAACCGCCTGGTGCATTCCGGTGGCGGCGACGACGTGGACGCCGGTCGTGCGCGAGAGGCGGGCGAGCGCGTCGGCACCGCGTCCCATTCCGTGCGGGGTCCACTGAACGAAGGTCCGGCCGCCGCCGGCGGCGAAGGAGCGCAGGACCTCCTCCGCGGCGGCCGGGTCGTCCAGTTCCTCGCCGGGAAGCAGCGGGCTTCGGATGAACAGGTGGTCGTGGGAGTCGGTGACGCCGAGCTCGGCGGGGTCGACGTCGCCCAGGACCGTGCGGACGGTGGCGGTCACGCGCCGGCCTCCCGCTGTAGGTCCTGGCCCTGCGCGATGTCCTGGCCCTGGTCCTGGTCCTGGGCGGGCGATGCCGCCTGTGGCGTCTCCACCGTCTGCACCGCTTGCGACCGCTGCGTCGGCTGCGCCTGCGGCGCCTCGGCGAAGGTCGCGGTGGCGACGCGCAGGCCGGCCAGGGCCTTCGGGACCCCGACGTAGGGTGCCAGGTGGACGATCACCTCGGTGATCTCCTCACGCGTCATCCCGATCCGCAGGCTGTTGCGGACGTGGTCGGCGAGCTGCGGCTCGACGCCGCCGAGGGCGGTGAGCGCGGCCAGGTTCGCGACCTGACGGTCGCGCAGGGCGAGGCCGGGGCGCTGGTAGGTGCCGCCGAACAGGGCGGTGACGATCCAGTCGGCGAAACCCGGGGCCAGACCGTCGAGGCCGGCGAGGGTCGACACGGCGGCCGGCCCCGCGAGGTCGGCGAGCAGGGCGTAACCGGCCTCGCGATCAAGCGGAGCGGGAGCGAGGTCGGCGGGCACCAGGGACTCGGGGGCGAGTGGGTCGGGCGCAAAGGACTGGGACGCGAGGGACTCGGGCGCGGTGGTCATGGGGTGGCGAATCCTTTCACCAGTGGCGACCGGCGGGGAGCCGGTCGAGTTCGGGCCGGGACAGGTGCAGCACCCGGTAGCGGGTGCCGGGCGCGCCGTCGGGGACTTCGCCGCGCCAGAGGGCGATCTGGAGCAGCTCCCACCGGCTCGGGTCGACCGCGACGGCTGCGGTGTGCAGCGCGGGGTGGTCGGGCAGGTCGGCGAGGGCCTGCTCGACGGCCTCGGCGGGATCGGCGGTCTCGGAGAGGCGGACGGTCCGGCGGGTGGCGGTGGCCGGTCCGTCCGCACCGGGCACGGCAGGCCCGGCGGTCACGGGCCCTCGCGCGAGCCCGGCACCGAGCCAGTGCCTGACGGCGGGACGGCCGAAGTCGGCGCTGAGGCCACGGAAGCCGGGGCCCCAGAGGAAGCCGTTCATGCCCTCGGCCGTCCGCCACAGGTAGAACGACGCGTACTGGTTGACCGGCGAGCCGTCGCGCCCGCGTTCCCGGACCAGGTACGCCTTGAGGCCCAGGCCGGGGTGGGCATCGAGGAGGTGGCCCCGCTCGGCGACGCGCTTGCGGATGATCCCCATGTCGTACTCGGCGGGGAGGGTGATCTCGTACTGCATGGCGTGCACGGGTGGTTCTCCTCCGTGGGCGGCTTGATCGGGACGGGCGCTTGCGGGGCCCGCCCGCGGTCCGGATCCGGTCTCAGGCCGTTCGGTTCGTCCGCTGGGCCGCGAGCAGGGCGAGGGCGCCGCGGACGGCCTGCTCGAAGGGCTCGGCGCGGTCGGCCGCGCGGGCGAGCACGTAGCCGCCCTGGACGACCGCGACCAGCGCGGCCGCGGTGTCAACCGGGTCGACGCCGGGGACGAGCTCGCCCGCCGCCTGGCCCTCTGCGACGAGTTCGGCGATCCGCCCGCGGAGCCAGTCGAACGTCTCCTCGACCGGCGCCCGCAGCTGCGGGTCGGCGATGACGTCCGGGTCCTGCGCCATCCGTCCGATCCGGCACCCGCGCAGCACGTCGCGGTCGCGGTGGAGGTAGGCGGCGATGCGGTCGTAGGCGCTGCCCGGGGAGACGAGGTCGGCCTCCGCGACGGCGCGCATCTCCTCGGCGCTGCGGCGCAGGGCGGCCGCGGCCAGGTCGGGCTTGCCGGTGAAGTGGTGGTACATGCTGCCCTGGCCGACGCCGGCGCGCTGCTGGATGGCCTTGGGGCTGGTGCCGACGTAGCCGCGCTCCCAGAGGAGCTCCTGGGTGCTCTCGATGAGACGGTCCTGGGTTGCCATGTGGATCACTGTACATACCAGTAGGTACAGAGCGCCAGTGGTTTCCCCTCGGCGTTTCCTCCGCCCTGGCGGCACACCCGTCCCCCAGACGACCGAGGGCCGTGCGCCGCCCCCCGGCGGCCACGGCCCCTCGCCCGCATTCCCTCACCCGCATTCCCTCGCCCGATCGTCATCCCCCGCACCGCCTGCCGGCATTCCGCCCATGCCGGTGGCACGCGTCACGTCACGCCGTGTCATGCACGGGCACTGCCGAGGCGGGCGCAAGCGACCCCAGGGGTGGGGGCGCAGACGGTAGCCAGGGGGCGGGGTGCGGGCGGCGACCAGGGGGGCGGGCAGCGACCAGGGGGGCGGGCAAGGCCTTGATCCACGCGCACCGGCTGGCAAGATGTCCGGCATGAGCTACCTCGCCTCGGATGACCGCTATGGCTCGATGACCTACCGCAAGGCCGGACGCAGCGGCGTACAGCTGCCCGCCGTCTCGCTCGGCCTCTGGCACAACTTCGGCGACGCCCAACCCCTGGACGTCCAGCGGGCGGTGCTGCGCCGCGCCTTCGACCGCGGGATCACCCACTTCGACCTGGCGAACAACTACGGCCCGCCGTACGGCAGCGCTGAGCGCAACTTCGGGTACCTGTTCGCGCAGGACCTCCGCCCGTACCGGGACGAGTTGTTCATCGCCACCAAGGCCGGCTGGGACATGTGGCCGGGTCCGTACGGCAACGGCGGCAGCCGCAAGTACCTGCTGGCCAGCCTGGACCAGTCGCTCGGGCGAATGGGGCTCGACTACGTCGACGTCTTCTACTCGCACCGGTACGACCCGGAGACCCCGATCGAGGAGACGATGGGCGCGCTGGACAGCGCGGTCCGCTCGGGGAAGGCGCTGTACGCGGCCATCTCCAACTACCCGGCGGAGCAGCACCGGGAGGCGGTGGCGATCCTGCGCGAGCTGGGGACGCCGGTGCTGATGAACCAGTCGGCGTACTCGATCCTCAACCGGTCCGTGGAGGAGGGCGTCCTGGACGCCGTCGGCGACACCCAGACCAGCCTGATCGCCTACTCCCCGCTCGCACAGGGCCTCCTGACGGACCGCTACCTGTCCGGCGACGTGCCGGCCGGGTCGCGGATGTCGGTCGGGAAGTTCCTGAGCGAGAAGGCCCTCGACGGGACGCGCCTGGAGCAGCTCCGGGCGCTCGCCAAGGTCGCCGAGGGACGCGGGCAGACGCTCGCCCAGCTCGCCCTCTGCTGGGTGCTGCGCGACCCGCGCGTGGTGTCGGTGATCATCGGGGCGAGCAGCGTCGCACAACTGGACCAGAACATCGACGCGCTGAACGGCGGCCCGCTGACTGCGGAGGAGCTCGCGGAGATCGACCGACTGAGCCAGTGACGGCGGGCGGGTGACAGACGACAGATAACAGATTTCAAAATCTGTTATCTGTCGTCTGTTATCTGTTCCCTGTCAGCTGTTCTCTGTCAGCTGTTCGCCGTCGGCCTCCGGAGCGGGCGGCCCCTCATGCCACCGGCGTGTACTTGTAGCCGACCCGGCGGACCGTCACGATCGTGTCGCGGTAGGCCGATCCGAGCTTGCGCCGCAGACGGGCCACGTGCACGTCCACCGTCCGACCGTCGCCGACGTGGCCGTAGCCCCACACGGCGGAGACCAGGTGGTCACGGGTGTGCACCCGCTGCGGGTGCTCCGTGAGGTGGGCGAGCAGTTCGAACTCCAGGTACGTGAGGTCGAGCAGCCGCCCGTCCACGTACGCGTTGCGCCGCTCGTTGTCGACGGTGATGCCCCGGCCCGCCGGGCGGACCGGTCGGGCGGCCGACGAGCCGGCCGGGCCGCCGGCCGGACCCACCGCGGTCGAACCCGCGCCGGCCGGGTTCTCCGCGGGCACGAGCACCAGGTACCCGACCATCGGCCGCCCGGCCGGGTCGCCGAACTGCGCACCGTACTGGGCGAGGAGGGTGTGCGGCAGCGCGCCCTGGGGCAGCGCCGCGACCACGGAGGCGCCTTCCGGCAGCGCCGCCAGCAGCGACTGCGGCGGCGCCGGAGGCACCGCGGCCGGAGCGACCGCCGGGGCGGGCCGGGGCGGGAGCACGTGCGGAGGCACCGAACGCGCGGACCGGACCTGGGAGTTGACAAGCCCGGACGGAACCGACGGAACGGACGGAACGGGCTGGACCGAGCGGACCGCGCGCAGGTGCGGGGTCGCGGTGGGCAGGGGCAGGGTGGCCGTGGAAGAAGAAGACATGGTGTGCCGCTCATTTCGCGCGTGACGGACGGGGTGGAGTCGTCTGCGCGTCGACCGGGCTACTGCCTGGGCTGATCCGGACGGCGGGTCCGGGATCCGGAGTCCGGAATCAGCGGGCGGAGGACCGGGACGCGCTGGGCGAACCCGGACACGTCTGATCGAACAGGTGCGGCTGCCTGGAGGGCCAGAACGGCTCCAGGTCAGCGCGACCGGATCGGCGGGAGCGGCCGGAGCGGCCGTCCGCGACTGCGTGACCGACCGTGCGCGAGCGCCCGTTCGGTTGTCCGCTCGTCCGCCCGATCGACCGCCCGGACGGTGCGCCGCCGCGCTCGACGGGGAACGTCCCGGCGGCGCGTGGGCGCCCGGCGGCTCCGGGGGCGGGGGTGGGGAAGGCGAGGTTCACAGGTGGTCTCTCCGCGTGGCGGGGCCGGATCGCCGGTCGCGGGCACGCCGGGTTCCGGTGTGCCGCTCCGGCCTGGTCGACGGGGTGACGGTGCGCCGGACGGAGCGGCCTGGGGCCGCAAGCGGGGTCGGGCGTACCGGGGAGGGGCCGGCCGGTCAGCGACAACACGCGCTGCAGGTCAGCGCGTGGTCGATGTAGCGGCGGGCGGTGAGCACCGACGGGACCGGGGTGCAGACGGAGGCGGGCGCGGCCGCGGTGGTGTGCCGACCGACGGTCATCCTGCTGCCCTCCCCTGGATCCGTGCTCGGCGACGCGGGCTGCGGGCCGAAGGTGCGTGATCGAAGAGCCTGCTGCCGGACACGTGTCAGCACCGACGCACATCCGGGCTCCCCGACGGCATGGCCGGGCGGCCTTCGTCCACAGAGCCTTCCACGCCGGCCCGGTCTAGGCAACCTTCATCGCGCCGGACGTCCGGGATGCGGACGCGAAAATGAGACGCTGGCTCGATGGGATGGCGGTGGGAACGGCAAAGGGAGCGATTGAAGGAGCGAATGAAAGAGCGAACGAACGGGCGCACGAGGGGGACGGACGAAGGGTCAGGCCCGGGCGGCCGCACGGCGCGGCCGGGTGGCGGCGTGCTCGACGAGGGCGACCAGCAGGTCCTTCCCGTCCTCGCGCAGCCGCGCGTCGCACAGCAGCACCGGGACGCCCGGGTCGAGGTCGAGCGCGTCCCGCACCTCCTCGGGCGAGAAGCGGTCCGTCCCGTCGAAGCAGTTCACCGCGACGACGAACGGGATGCCGCGCTGCTCGAAGAAGTCCACCGAGGGGAAGCAGTCGGCGAGGCGCCGGGTGTCCGCGAGCACCACGGCGCCGAGTGCTCCGCGCGCCAACTCGTCCCACACGAACCAGAAGCGGTCCTGACCGGGCGTGCCGAACAGGTAGAGCGCGAGCCCGGGCCTCAGGTCGATCCGGCCGAAGTCCATCGCCACCGTGGTGGTGCGCTTGGCCTCCACGCCCGATGTGTCGTCCACCGGGCGGCCGAGTTCGCTCAGCTCCTCCTCGGTGCGCAGCGGGCGGATCTCGCTGACCGCACCGACCAGCGTCGTCTTGCCCGCGCCGAAGCCGCCCGCGACGAGGATCTTGACCGCGACGGCCGGACCGCCGCGCCAGCGTGGGTCGGTGGCGTCGGGCCCGGCGGCCGGCCCGTCGCGGTGCCCGGCGTCGCTTCCGGTGTCGTTTCCGGTGTCGTGCCCGGCGTGGTACTCAGAGCGCACGGAGTCCATTGATCACGTCTCGCAGCAGGCGCTCGTCCGGCAGCTCGGCGAGCGGAACGGGTCGGGTGACGCTGATCAGTTCGGCGTCGTAGAGGTCGCCGAGCAGCACGCGGACGACGCTGACCGGCAGGTCGGTGTACGAGCCGAGCTCGGCGACGGACAGCGGCTCGCGGCGGCACCAGGCCAGGATGGTCTGGTGCTCCGGGTCGAGCACGTGCGCGGGCACGGCCCCCGCGTCCGGTCCGGGCTCGGCGGCGGTGATCAGCGAGATGAGGTCGAACAGGCCGTCCTCGACCGGGCGGGTGCGGCCGCGGGTCATCGAGTACAGCCGCACCACCGGGCCGGCTTCGTCGTCGAACCAGCGGTCGTCGACCGGGGTGCGCGGCCGGAACAGGTCCACCTCGGGCTCGTCCGCGGGTTCGTCCGCGTCCGTGACGTCCACAGCCGCGGCGTCCGCACTCGAAGGGTCCGCGCTCGAAGCGTCCGCAGGCCCGGCCCCGTCCGTCGCGGCCACGGACTCGTCCCGCTCCGCCACCGCCTCCGCGTTCGGATCCGCCATCGAACCGATCATCTCCCCGGCGGCAGCGCGGCTTCGGTGCGCGGCTCGGCGGCCATGTGCTCGCCGACCCGCTTGACCAGCAGGGCCATCTCGTAGGCGATCTGGCCGATGTCCGCCTCGGCCTCGCTCAGCACGGCCAGGCAGCTGCCGTCGCCAGCCGCCGTGATGAACAGGAACGCCTCGTCGAGCTCGACCATGGTCTGGCGGACCCCGCCGACCTTGAAGTGCCCGCCGGCGCCCTTGGCGAGGCTGTGGAAGCCGGCCGCGACGGCGGCGAGGTGCTCGGCGTCCTCGCGTTCGAGACCGCGGGAGGCGCCGGTGGCCAGGCCGTCGCTGGAGAGGATCACCGCGTGCCGCAGGGCCGCGACGCGTCCCACCAGGTCGTCCAGGAGCCAGTTGAGGTCCCCGGACGGCTGGGTCGAGATGGTCATGTATCAGTTCCTTCCGCTGGAGCGGGCGTTACGGGTGGTGCTGGTCGAACCGGTCGTACTGGTCGTTCCGGTCGTACTGGTGGTGTCTGCGCGTCCGTCCCGGGTGCACCGGAACGGGAGGGGCCGGAGGGCCCCAGGGGACCGGCCGGCGGTACCAGGCGGACCGGTGGGCCCGCCGGTGGGCGACGGGCAAGCGGCGCCCGGCTGCCGTCGGGCGGTGCGGGGAGGGCCGCCGGGGCGGGCGCCGGGCTGATCGCCCGCCGGGAGGTGCCCGGCGGCTGCCAGACCGGGACGGACGTGACGGCGGGCCGGCCTTCGGGCGTCGGCGACGGGCTCGTCGGGCCCGACGACGACGCGGCCGACGACGGACTGGTGGCGCCGCGACCCCGGGTGAACCCGCGCTGGAACGACGCGAACGTGGCCCGCGCCTCCTCCGGCGACCGCTCCCGCGCGCGCTCGGCCTCCCGGGCGGCCCGCTCGGCCTCCTGTGCCGCCCGGACGACCGGGTCCTCGGACGGTCGCGCGTCCTCGGCGCGCCCGCCGCGGAGACGTTCCTTCATCTGCTGCTTGAGCTGCGGCGCGAGGTTCGCCTGCCGCACCCGCCGGGGCAGTCCGCCCGGGGTCCGCGCACCGGCGGCCGGCTGCTCCCCCAAGACCGTCGGGGCCGCCGGAGCCGCCAGGGCATCCAGGTCCACCGGAACCGCCCGAGCCTCCGGAACCACATCACCGACCGCGACGTCCGCAGGCCCGGCAGCCGCCGCACCCACGGCGGGCAGGATCTCCGCCCGGCGGTGGCGCCCGGTGCCCTCCGAGCCGCCGTCCGGACCACCTGCCGGACCACCTGCCGAGCCGCCCGTCGAACCGCGGCCCTCCGAGCCCGGCGGCGGGACGAGCACCGGCCCGCCCTTCGTCCGCGACGCCCGCCGCGGCAGCCCGCCCGGCGTCCGGGCCGGTTCGGCCGCGGACGGCCGCGGCCCGCCGGTGACGCGGTGCTTCCCGCCCGTGGAGCCTCTCGCAGCGCTCGCAGCAGCACCCGGCGCTCCGTCACCCGGAGCCGGACCGGGCACCACCGAGGGCACCTCGGAGGACACCGCCGGGGACACCTCGGAGGACGTCGCCGTGGCCGCGCCTCCCGGCACCGCCACGAGGTCCCGCTGGCCGCGCCGGGCCGTCGCCACCGGACGCCGCCCCGCCTGCGAGGGCTCGGCCGGCCCGTCCGGTGCCTCCGCGAGCAGCTCGCGCGGCACGAGCACGACGGCCGTCGTCCCGCCGTACGGCGAGGGCCGAAGGTGCACCCGGATGCCGTGCCGCCGGGCCAACCGGCTGACCACGAACAGGCCCAGTCGGTCGGTGTCGGCGAGGTCGAACTCCTGCTCCACGGCGAGGCGTTCGTTGATCTCGGCGAGCGCCGGCCCGCTCAGCCCGAGCCCGCGGTCGTCGATCTCCAGCGCGAAGCCGTGCGCCACGACCTCGCCCTGGACGGTGACCTGGGTGTTCGGCGGGGAGAACACCGCGGCGTTCTCGACGAGTTCGGCGATCAGGTGGGTCACGTCGGCGACGGCGCTGCCGAGCAGTCCGGTGCCGGGGAACGGGCGGACCGTCACGCGGGCGTAGTCCTCGACCTCGCCGACCGCCGCGCGCACGACGTCCACCATCCGCACCGGCTTGCGCCAGGCGCGCCCCGGCGAGCCGCCGGCCAGGATGATCAGGCCCTCGGCGTGACGGCGCATGCGAGTGGTGAGGTGGTCGACCTTGAAGAGGTCCTCCAGCTCCGCGGGGTCCTCGGTGCGGCGCTCCATGGTGTCCAGCAGGGTCAGCTGGCGGTGCAGCAGCACCTGGCTGCGCCGGGCGAGGTTGACGAAGACGGCCGAGACGCCGCGGCGCAGGTCGGCCTGCTCGACGGCGGCCTCGACGGCGGCCCGCTGCACGGCGTTGAACGCCTGGCCGACCTGGCCGATCTCGGCCTGCCCGAACCGCAGTTCCGGCGCCTCGGCGGCGACGTCCACGGCCTCGCCGCGGCGCAGCCTCCGCATGACGGCGGGCAGGCGGGTGGTGGCGAGCTCGTTGGCGGCGTTGCGCAGGCCGATCAGCTCGCGGGCGAGGCCGCGGCCGATCCGGAAGGAGATGAGCACCGTCAGCACGATGGCGACCAGGCCGGCCGCGCCGGCGATCCCGCCGCGCCACAACAGGCCGGTCGCATACGACTGTTCGCGCTCGGCCATGCCGTCGGCGATGCGGGAGTTGACGGCGGCGAGGTCGCCGAGGGCGCGGTCGGCGGTCTCCCGCCAGGAGTCGCCGTTGATGGCCTGCGCGACGTTGGCGGGGCCGCCGGCGCCGACGAAGTCGGCCTCGGCGCGCACCAGCGCGGCCCACGTGTCGCCGCCGCGCAGGGCGATGTAGTCGGCCTGGTCGGCGGGTTCGAGCTCGGCGATGTAGACGGTGTACAGCGCCTGCTGGTTGTGCAGGGCGTCCAGCGCGGTCTGGTACTGCTCGGCGGTGGGCCGGGCGGTGCCGGTGCGCAGGCCCTCCATCGCGGCGTCCTCCTGGGCCAGGTACTCGCGGGCGCGCACGAGCTCGATCAGGATCGTGCCCTGGCGCGGGAGTTGGCCGCTCTGCTGGGCGACGAACGCGGAGCGGAAGCCGAACACCGGCTTGACCAGGTCGCTGTACTGGTCGAGCGCGAACTCCCAGTTGAGCGCCGAGCGGCTCACCTGGGCGCGCAGCGGGACCATCTGGTCGGCGGCGGCGAGGATCTGCAGGAGGCGCCCGCGCTGGGCGGTGGAGAGCCTGCCGCCGATGCGTTCCTTCTTGTCGCGCAGGACGCCGAGGTCGCGGTCGGTGTCGGCCTTGGCCCGGTCGTAGGCGTCGCGGGCGGCGCGCGAGCCCGGGTCGGCGAGGCGCTGGACGGCGGCGCGGCGCTCGTTCTGCAGGTCGGTGGCGTACTGGTCGGCGGGGGCGCCGAACTCCTTGTACGTACGGCTGAGCTCCAGCTGGTTCCAGACGTCTCCGGTGGTGGCGATGGTCGCGTACACCCACAGGGCGGTGAGCGCGACGATGGGCACCAGGAGCAGCGCGATGATCTTCGCGCGGATCGAGCTGCTACGCAGACGCATGGAGTCCTCGGTCGGGAAGTGCCAGGCGCGGAAGGGGGAGGGTGGGCGGAGCGGGGCGAGCACACGGGCGGTGGGGAGCCCGGTTCGGGGGTCGGGTACGGATCGGGCCTGGCCGGGGGCCCGGCCACAGGTCTGCGAGAGCCTACTACGCCCTGACCACTCGTTCGAGGGCCGAAATCCTTCTCGTCTTCACTTGCCCCGCACACGTCAGGACGGCGGCGGCCCCCACCGTCCGGGCGCGGCCCTCGGTCGCACCCGCGTACGACGCTCTCCGTACGGACGTACGGCACTTTCCGTACGCCCTTGTGCCGATCTCGTCGCGTCACCGACACAACCCTGGGCAGCCGCGGGACGATCCGATAGTTTCGGCTCCACGGCAGCCGCGAGCGGGACGCGGGCGAGCGCCGGAGGACGCGAACCGGGGAGGAACGTGCGCGAGTTCACCACCCCGGCCCTGGCCGCACCCGAGGCCGCCGGAGGACTCGCCGACTCGCTCTACGACACCGCGGAACGCACCCCCGCCCTCCCCCAGCTGGCCCTGCGCACCGCCGACGGCGCGTGGCGGGACGTCACCGCCCGCGAGTTCCGCGACGCGGTCCTCGCCCTCGCCAAGGGCCTGCTCACCCGGGGCGTGCGCTACGGCGACCGGGTCGCCCTGATGTCCCGCACCCGCTACGAGTGGACGCTCTTCGACTACGCGCTCTGGTCGATCGGCGCGATCACCGTCCCCGTCTACCCCACCGCCGCGCCCGAGCAGGTGCGCTGGATCCTCGCCGAGACCCAGTCGGTCGCCTGCCTGGTCGAGGACGAGGACGCCGCGATGACCGTCGGCGCGGTCTGCGACGCCCTGCCCGACCTCAGCGGCATCTGGCAGCTCGACCGCGACTGCGTCGGCGCGATCACCGAGGACGGGCTCGGCGTGCCCGACGCCCTCGTGCACCGCCAGCGACTCGGCGTCGCCGCCTCGAACATCGCCACCGTCGTCTACACCTCCGGCACCACCGGACGCCCCAAGGGCTGCCTGATCACCCACGCCAACCTGGCCGCCGAGGCCGACGCCCTGCTCGGTGGCTGGAGCGACGTCTTCCAGGACCCCTCCGGCGGCCAGCCCTCCACCCTGCTCTTCCTGCCGCTCGCGCACGTCTACGGGCGGGCCGTGCAGGTCGCGGCGATGCGCGGCGGATTCCGGATCGGCCACGTCCCCGAGGTCTCCACCGACGCCCTGCTGCCCGCCCTGGCCTCCTTCCGGCCCACCTTCCTGCACGCCGTCCCGTACGTCTTCGAAAAGATCTTCCAGCAGGCCCGGCGCACCGCCGAGGACGCCGGACGCGGCGAACTCTTCGAGCAGGCACGGCAGGTGGCCGTCGACTGGGCGGCGGCCAGGGAGCAGAAGCTCTTCGGCCGCGGCCCAGGACCGAACCCCCGGCTGCGCCTGCGCCACCTCGCCTACGAGCAGACGCTCTACCCGCGGCTGCGCGCCGTCCTCGGCGGCAGGGCGCGCAGCATCGTGTGCGGCGGCTCGTCGCTGCGCCGCGAACTCGCGCTGTTCTTCGCCGGCGCCGGCTTCCAGCTGTACGAGGGCTACGGGCTGACCGAGACCTCCGCCGCGATCACCGCCAACCCGACCGGGCGGCAGAAGCTCGGCACGGTCGGCCGGCCGATCCCCGGCGCCTCGGTGGCGATCGCGGACGACGGCGAGGTGTGGGTGCGTGGCGGGTCCGTGTTCGGCGGGTACCTCAACCACCCGCGCTGCACCGCGGAGTCGCTGCAGGACGGCTGGTTCGCCACCGGGGACCTCGGCCACCTCGACGAGGACGGGTACCTCACCATCACCGGCCGCAAGAAGGACCTCATCGTCACCAGCAGCGGCAAGAACCTCGCCCCCGCCGCGCTGGAGGAACGGGTGTCGGCGCACCCGCTCGTCTCCCAGTGCCTGGTGGTCGGCGACGACCGCCCGTACATCGCCGCGCTGATCACGCTCGACCCGGCCGCCCTGGCACACTGGCTGCGCACGAACGGACGGGAGCTGCTGGACCCGTGGGCGGTGCTCGCGGACGAGCAGCTGCACGCCGAGATCCAGCGCGCGGTGGCGGCGGCGAACACGGCGGTGTCGCGGGCCGAGTCGATCCGCGCGTTCCGGCTGCTGCCACGGGAGTTCGGCCTGGAGCAGGGGCTGCTCACCCCGTCGCTGAAGCTGCGACGGGCGGCGATCGCGGAGCACTACGCGGCGGACATCGAGGAACTGTACGTCCCCTGACGTGCCGTCTTGTCCGGTTTGCAGCCCTGTAGTTGATTCGGGGACGGTTGGCGGAGCCGTTCGACGGGATTCCCTTGACGGACCGATTGGTCCAGTCCATTGTTTCTCCTCGGTCAGAGTGCGGCGCACCACCTCCCGCTCCCGCCCCTCGGGGAGCGCCCCGGTACGACGGTTCCAGCTTTCGACGGTTCAGCGTTTCCACGGTTCGACGTTTCCACGGTTCGACGCTTCGGCGTCTCGACGGCCACCGCTTCCGTCACGCCCTCCCCACGGGCGTGCTTCCCCCACACGCAGGAGTCTTCACGTGTCCCTGTCCACACGTCTGTCCGCGCACTTGTCCACGCGCCTGTCCACGCGCCTGTCCGCACTGGCGGCGTCCGTGGCGCTCGTGACCGCCGCCGCTCCCATGGCGACGGCCGCGCCCTCCGCCACCGGCTCCCCTTCCGCGGCCGCCGCCCCCATCGTCAACCTGGCCACCAACCCCGGCTTCGAGCTGCCCGCGCCCAACCTGTCCGACTGGGGCGCCATCGCCGGCTGGACCTGCACGGGCGGTCCGGCCGAGGCGGCCGTCACCACCACCGCCCCGCACACGGGCACCTCCGCGCTGACCGTCACGCCGGCGAACGCGGACTCCACCGGCGAGTGCGCCCAGACCGTCTCCGTCCAGCCCAACACCACGTACACGGCCTCCGCCTGGGTACGCGGCAGCTTCGTCTACCTGGGCGCCACCGGCACCGGCCACGACGTCGCCCCCGCCTGGACCGAGACCACCGGCGGCGGCTGGCAGCAGCTCACCACCCGGTTCACGACCGGTCCGAACGCGCGCAGCATCCGGCTCTACGTCCACGGCTGGTACCAGGAGGGCCCGTTCTCGGTCGACGACGTGCACGTCGACGGCCCCGCACCCGCCCCGGCCACGCCCCTCGGGTCCGTGCCCACCACCGACAAGGTGGTCTTCTTCACCGTCGACGACGGTTGGACGCGCACCCCCGAGGCGGAGAAGTTCATCGCCGACAACCACCTGCCGATCACGGCCTTCCCGCTGCCGATGCCCGCCGGCACCGACCCCGGCTTCTTCCAGCGCGTCACCGCCGTGCCCGGCTCCTCCATCCAGGACCACAGCGTCTCGCACACCGACCCCACCACGCTCACCCTCGCCCAGCAGCAGGTCGAGATCTGCGACGCCCGCGACGCCATGACCCGCGCCTTCGGCACGGCCCCGACCGTCTTCCGCCCGCCCTACTTCGCCTGGAACGCCGACACCCTGCAGGCGGCGGCCAACTGCGGCATGCGCACCGTCCTCACCGCCGACGCCGACTTCAGCTGGGGCGCCTCCAACATCTGGCACCCCGGCACCCTGCAGCCCGGCGACGTCGTCCTGATGCACTGGACCGACACCCTCGCCACCGACCTCCCGCGCGCACTCGCCGCCGCCCAGGCCGCCGGCCTCAAGCCCGCCGGGCTGATCGACTACCTGCACTGACCCCATGGGAAGCGCGCCGCCGCCCCTCTCGTACCCGGTCTCCACCCGAGGAGGGGCGGCGCCGTCACTCGACTCGCCTGCCGATCTTGCTCGTTGACAGGGCGATCGCGGCATGGCTCTAATGGAGGCGTGCAGCGCGGCGTCGGCCACAGAGAAGTGGGCCGGCCGACAGCCGAGCCGGTACCTTACTCCGAGGGACGATGCGCGATGAGGACTTTCTCCGCTCCCCTGACCTGACGTACGCGGCCACCCGTGGTGTCCGCGTACGCGTGTGCTTCGCGGCACTCGCGTGTGGCCTTGACTCCTTTACTCGTTCGGAGACTTCACCACACACGTATGCCTATTTCGTTCAACCAGAGTGTCATTGACGAGTTCCGTGCCAACGGCGGGAAGGTCGGCGGGCCGTTCGAGGGCGGCGACCTGCTGCTCCTCACCACCACCGGGGCCCGATCGGGGCGGCCACACACCGTTCCGCTGGGGTACGTCCGGGAGGATGGGGAACTCGTCGTCGTCGCGTCGGCGGGCGGGGCGCCGGACGATCCGCAGTGGTACCGCAACCTGCTCGCCCATCCCGTCGTCCGGGTCGAGCTCGGCACGGAGGCGTTCGACGTGATCGCGGTGCCGGCGGAAGGGGCGCGGCGGGAGCAGCTGTTCGCTGCCGCCGTGCGGGTCGCGCCGGGATACGGCGACTACCAGGCCCATGCGGGGCGGGAGTTGCCGGTCGTCGTCCTGGAACGGCCCGAAACGCCCACACGGGAGGTGCACAGCCTCGCCGACAAGCTCCTGGAGGCGCACACCTGGCTGCGCGCGCAACTGCGGTACGTCCGCGAGGAGGCGCAGGCGCACGTCGCGGGGCGGAGGGCGAGCCTCGGGATCCAACTACGGCAGCACTGCCTGGCGTTCTGCGAGGGGCTGACGCACCACCACCGCGGCGAGGACGCCGCGATCCTCCCGGCGCTGGCGCGCAGCCATCCCGAACTTGCCGGGGCGCTGGACCTCTTGGGCGAGCAGCACCGGGCCATCGGGCGGATCAAGGAGGAGCTGGTCGCCCTGCTGGCCGGGATCGAGGTCGAGGAGCCGGAGCGGCTGCGGGCCGAGGTGGACCGGATGGCCGCCGAGCTGGAGGCCCACCTCGCGTACGAGGAGGCCGAGCTGCTGCCGGCGCTCGCCGGGATTCCGTTCCCACCGATGCACTGAGGGGCCGGGCGCCGGCGGTTGGGTGAGCGCCGGCGGTTAGGTGAGCGCCGGCCGTTACCTGGGAGTGGCGGGGACAGGAGTGGACGAACAGATGACAGATAACAGATTTCGAAATCTGTTATCTGTCATCTGTCATCTGCCGGCCGTCAGCCGTCAGCCGTCACGACTGCGAGAAGACCGGCAGGTACCCGTAGGCCTGGCCCGAGGAGTTCGGGTGGTAGCTCTCGTCGATGGGCCACGTGGTGCTGTGGAGCCAGGTGTCCAGCGAGCCGCAGATCTCGTGCCCGCTGAAGACGTCCCGCACGTCGGCGAAGGTGAAGCCGGCGTTCGCGGCACGCTTGGCGATGACGCCGTCGAGCACGTCGGCGGCCTCGTTGATGGCGGACCGCTTGGTGTCGCCGATGCCGAAGATGCAGCTGCCGCCGATCTCGTACAGGTGCGGGTACCCGAGGACCACGACGTGCGCGTTGGGCGCCTTGGCGTGGATCGTCGAGTAGACCCGGTCGAGCTGGGCGGGCAGGGTGTTCTGGGCGTAGGCCTCACCGGCCGAGACCGAGCTGAGGCAGGAGCTCTCGGAGCTGAGCACACAGGTCTGCATCGTGCTGGCGAAGCCGGCGTCGTTGCCGCCGATGGTGATGCTGACCAGCGTGGTCGAGGAATTCAGGGCGGAGACCTGGCTGTTGAGGACGTCTCCGGTTCTCGCGCCCGAGCAGGCGACGAAACTGAAGGAGGACGGCGAGTTGGCACTCTGCCACAGGTACGGATAGGCGTTGGCGCTCCGCTTGCAGCTGCCGCTGTCGCCGAGATAGCTCCCGGAACCGACACCCGCGGAGTACGAGTCCCCGAGGGCGACGTAGTTGACGGCGTCCGCGCTCGCGGACGTGGCTGCGAAGAACGTGGTGAGCGTGAGGAGGGCCGCTATCGCGGTGGCGGCCATGGCACGGGTGGGGCGCAGCATGAAACCTCCTGGCGTGATGTGGGTCACAGATTTGATACCAGGCGGTAGCAAGCTCGGGAAGCGCTCATGCCAAGGATATTGACGGTCAGTCTGACAACGCTGGAGTGAACGCCTCTTCACAGAGCGCGTATTGGCGCTGTTCAGCGCCGGTGCGCGCGTGTACGCACCAGGCGGGCGCCGAGGGACGCGCTTTGGCCGGCCTTAAGCGCACGCTTGAGCGCGGGCTTGAGTACAGGCTTGAGCGCAGGCTTGAGCGACGCGTCGATCGGAGCGTTGAGAGGTGCTCAGAGAGGGATTCCGAGAGGTGCGTTGCGCGATACCACCGATGGCTCGCTCAGCCGTGCCCTTCCACCGCGCGTGGCAGGTGGCGGACGGCGAACGTCAGTGCTTCGAGTAGACGGTGCCCGGGAAGACCTCGCAGCCCTCCAGTGGCAGTTCCTCGATCGTCTCGTTCGCGGCCGCGGGCACGCCGAGCCACCGAACGGCGCACGCGACGGCCGCCCTCGCCTGGCGCAGTCCGGGCTCGCCCCAACCCAGCAGCTCGACCGCGAGCCCGGGGGCGACGAGCAGGCGCCGGTAGTGCCGGCCGGACGCCGGGTCGGCCGTGCTCGGGCCGACCGCCCGCAGCGCCGCGGCCATCCGCACCCGGGCGCACTCGTTCCCGCCGTTGGCGGAGCCCACCCGGTCGTAGAGGTAGCCGAGGTAGTACGGCTGCCCGATGACGGCCTGGGCCTCCTCGGCGGCTTCCCGGGCCAGGGCGGAGGCCGGGTCGCCCGCGTCCTCCGGTTCGAGCGAGCCGCCGGGCAGCGAGCAGATGCCGTCCCGGGGGTTGACCAGGGTCAGCACCCGGCCGTCGGGGGCGAAGAGCCACCCCCACGACTGCTTGACCGGCAGCCCCTCGGGCACCTGCTCACCCGGCCGCCAGGGCCACCCCGCGGAGGGACGCCGGCGCACCTTGCCGAGCAGCTCGGCGACCTCCGCGCTGTACTCGATCCGGCTCATGCGTCCCCCCTTTCGGTGTCGGGCTCGGCCGGGACCGACGGGGCGCTGGGCGGACCTGCGGAGCGCGGTACGGGGCGGAGCGGCGGAAGCGGCGGCGTGGGGTGCCGCGCGCTCCAGCTGTTGATCTTCCCCGAAATCTTCCCCGAACAGGCGGTCGATGAACAGTCCCCAGCTCCGCTTGGTGGACGCGGAGGACGAAAAGCCCTGGTCAGGACAGCGGCTCACCTCCGCCCTCGGAGGCGTCGTCCGGACGCTCCCCGGCCCGGCCGTCCCCGGCCGAACGATCGCCGGGCGAACCGTTCCCCGGCGAGCCACCGCCGGCGGGCTCCGCTCCGCCCGCACCGCCGTCGTCGGGCCCTTCCCACGGCGCCGCGCGCCCCGGGAAGGACGGCAGGGGGAAACCGGGCCGCGGGAGCACCCCGGGCGGGAACGGCACGCCCCGCCCGATCGTGTCGGCCAGCTCGTCGAACACCTCGTGGGCGCTCATCGGCCGCAGCCGTCCACGCACCAGCGCCCAGCCCCGCACCGGCGGCCCCTCGGGCCCGGCGTCGCCGTGCAGCAACAGCGCGCCGCCGCCCGCGACGGCCACGCCCGCCGCCAGCGTCACGCAGAACGCCTCCGTGTCCCGGCCGCCCGGGAAGAGCATGCCCGCCTCGACGCACAGCTCGGCCGCCGCGGTGAGCTGCTCGCCGTCCTCCGGGCCGTGGAAGCGCAGCGTCAGGAGGTGGAACCCCTCCCCCGCGCCCTCGGCCAGCGCCACGAACACCGTCGTGGCGTACTCCATGACCGCCACGAGGTGCCGCTGCCCCGCGTCGTCGTCGCCGACCGCCTCCAGGAGGACGGCGCAGGCGAAGGACATCCGCACCCTGGCCCGGTGGTCCTCCAGCAGCAGCGGGACCAGCTCGGCCAGCGGCTCCCCCGCGTAGACGAAGGGTTCGCCGGCCAGCTCGGGGTCGCCCGCGTACGCGACCCGGGCGGCGGGCGTGGCCGGGTCGAGGCCGAAGGCGTCGCAGTAGTCCGCGTAGTCCTCGGCCTCCATGACCCGCAGGTGCACCTCCACCCCCTGCCGGCGCAGCCCGCGCAGCAGGTCTTCCGTCAGCCGCAGGTACTCCCGGTGCGTGAGGCCGCCGAACAGGCCGTGCCCGGCCAGCCCGGTGAAGTCCGCGGCCCGCGCCGGGACCGCCAAAGCCACCGGCACCGGCGGCGGCGCCCCACGCGCCAGGCCACGCCGCCGCTTCCCTCGGGCCCCGGCTCCACCACCGCCGGCCCCACCGCCCGGCGGACGCCCGCCACCTACCCCGCCGGGCCCGGCGCCGCCACGCCCCGGCGCGTTCGCCCGGGGCCCACTCCAGCGAGGTCCGCCCGCGCGGGGCCCGTCCCCACCGGGGCGGTTCCACCGCGCCGCCGACGGGCGCGCTCGTGACTGCCCGCGCGCCCTCCATGCACCACACGCTCCCGCGAGCGTCTCCACGAGCGACCGCGAGCACCGCCCGCGGACCATCCCCGACACCAGAACCCGCACCGACATGCCGTGCTCCTCTCCCCGACCCACCCGAAGTGCTTCCGGCCGGCCACGCCGACCGGCCACGGACGCGACCGTCCGCGACGAGGAACATACACACCGTCACTGACAATCGGACGTGCCCGCCCGGTCGCACCGTCCCGGGGTGCCCGGGTCCACGGTTCCGGCCGGGATTGTCGGTGCCGGAGGTTAGGGTCGGGGACCATGCGACTGCTGCATACCTCCGACTGGCACCTGGGGCGCTCGTTCCACCGGGAGAGCCTCCACGACGCCCAGCGCGCGTTCCTCGACCACCTGGTGGCGGTCGTCGAGGAGCAACGCGTCGACGCCGTGCTGGTCGCCGGGGACGTGTACGACCGGGCACTGCCCGGTCTGGAGGCGGTCGCGCTGTTCGACGACGTGCTGCACCGGCTGGCCGCGCTCGGCGTGCCGACGGTGTTCATCAGCGGCAACCACGACTCGGCGCGCCGTCTCGGCGTCGGCGCGGGGCTGATCGGCCGCGCCGGGATCCACCTGCGCACCGATCCGGGCGAGTGCGCCGACCCCGTACTGCTGGCGGACGAGCACGGCCCGGTGGCCGTCTACGGGCTGCCGTACCTGGAGCCGACGCTCGTGCGCGAGGGCTTCGGGCTGGAGCGCGGCGGGCACGCGGCCGTGCTCGGCGCCGCGATGGACCGGGTCCGGGAGGACCTCGCCACCCGGCCGGCGGGCACGCGCGCGGTGGTCCTGGCGCACGCCTTCGTCACCGGCGGCACGCCGAGCGACAGCGAGCGCGACATCGCGGTCGGCGGCGTCGCGGCCGTGCCCGCCTCGGTCTTCGACGGCGTGCACTACGCCGCGCTCGGCCATCTGCACGGCTGCCAGACGCTCGCGCCGCACCTGCGCTACAGCGGTTCCCCGCTCGCCTACTCCTTCTCCGAGGCCAGGCAGCGCAAGACGATGTGGCTGGTCGACCTCGGCGCCGACGGTTCCGTCACCGCCGAGCGCGTGGACTGCCCGCGGCCGCGCCCCCTGGCGACCCTGCGCGACACGCTCGACGCCCTGCTCACCGACGAGAGGTACGCGGAGCACGAGCAGTCGTGGGTGCAGGCCACCCTGACCGACGCGGCCCGCCCGAGCGAGCCGATGGAGCGCCTGCGCCGCCGCTTCCCGCACACCCTTCAGCTGCTGTTCGACCCCGAGGAGACGCCGGCGGAGCCCTCGCAGTCGTACGCGGCCCGGGTCGGCGGGCGGGCCGACCTGGAGATCGCGGAGGGCTTCCTGCGGCACGTGCGCCCGGGCTCCGATCCGGACGAGGACGAACTCGACTGGCTGCAGGCCGGGTTCGAGAGCGTGCGGGAGAGCGCCGAGCGGAAGGCGGACCTGCCCCGATGAGGCTGCACCGGCTCACCGTGACCGCCTTCGGCCCCTTCGCGGGCGCCGAGACGGTGGACTTCGACGCGCTCGCCGCCAGCGGGCTGTTCCTCCTGCGCGGCTCGACCGGTGCGGGCAAGAGCAGCGTGCTGGACGCGGTCTGCTTCGCCCTCTACGGCGACGTGCCCGGCAGCCGCCGGGCCAACCGCCTGCGCAGCGACCACGCCGACCCGCACCGCCTCACCGAGGTCCGGCTGGAGCTGACGATCGGCGGGCGGCGCCTGCAGATCACCCGGCTCCCGGAGCAGCGGCGGCCGAAGAAGGTCGGCACCGGCACGACCGTCGAGCGGGCGCAGACCCTGCTGCGCGAATGGGCGGCGGACACCGGCGACGGCACCCCGGGCTGGCGGGCGCTCAGCAAGTCGCACCAGGAGGCCGGCGAGGAGATCCACCGGCTCGTCGGCATGAACCGCGACCAGTTCTGCCAGGTCGTCCTGCTGCCGCAGGGGGACTTCGCGCGCTTTCTCAGGGCGGATTCGGAGGAACGCGGCAAGCTGCTGCGCCGGCTGTTCGACACCGAGCGGTTCCAGCACGTCGAGGCGTGGCTGGCGGAGCAGCGGCGCTCCCAGGAGGCGGCCGTCCAGGCCGGCCGGCGCCGGCTGCGCGACCTCGCGAGCAAGGCCGAGCAGGCGGCGGGGCCCGGCGCCGAAGCGGCCGACGGCTGGGTGGCCGCCGACGACGACCGCGCCGACCTCACGGCGGGCGTGCTCGGGTGGGCGGCGATCCTGCGCGCCGGGGCAGCCGAGCAGCAGGCCGTCGCGGACGCCGCCCTCGCGGGCGCCGAGGCGGCCCACGTGGAGGCCCAGCACGAGCGGGAGGCCGCCGAGGAACTGTCCGGGCGCCAGCAGCGCCACCGGCAGGCCCGCCAACGGGCGGAGCGGCTCGCCGGGTTCGAACCGGAGGCGGCGCGCGACCGGCAGCGGCTGGCGGCGGCGCAGGCGGCCGTCGGCGTGGAGTCGGCGCTGCGCCTGCGCGAGCACGCCGCCGAGGCGCACGGCCGCGCGCAGGAGGCCGAGCACCGGCACCGGGCCGCGCTGACCGGAGACGTCCGCGAACCCGCAACCATGGGGCTCGGCGAGGCCGACGCCGCCGAACTGGCCGATACCGAAAGGCGGTTGCGGGCCGAGGTGGTCCGCCTGGAGGCCGCCAGGGCCGACGAGCGACACTGTGTCGAACTCGCCCGCGAGCAGCGGGCCGCCGACGAGGAGCGGCTCCGCGCCGAGGACCTCGCCGAGGAGGCCGAGGATTGGCTGGCCGAGTTCGACGGCCGGCTGGTCCGCCTCCAGGCGGAGCAGACGGCGGCCCGCGAGGCCGGCGCCCGCGTCGAGCAACTGGACGGAAGGCGCGTCGAGTTGGCCGCCCGGCTGAAGGCGGCCCGGGAACGCGACGGCCTGCGGACCGGGATCTCCGCCGCCGAACCGCGCGCGCACGCGCTGCGCGAAGCCGCCCTGGACGCCCGCGAGTACAGCCAGGACCTCCGCGAGCGCCGACTCGTGGGCATGGCGGCCGAGTTGGCCGAGCAGCTGCGGACCGGCGAGGCCTGCCGGGTCTGCGGCTCGGCCGAGCACCCGGCACCCGCCCTGGCCGCTCCCGGCGAGCGCGTCAGCGCGGCCGACGAGGACCGGGCCCGCGCCGCCCAAAGCGCCGCCGAGCAGGCCGCGACCGACGCCGACCAGGCCCTCACCGCGCTGCGGGTCCGCGAGGCGACGGCCGCCGGAACGGCCGGACCGGACGACGCCCGAACCGTCGCCGACGCCCTCGCCACGCTGGACCGCGAGCATCACGAGGCGCTGCGGGCCGCCGAGGCGCTCGGCCGGGTCGAGCGGGAGATCGGCCGGCTCTCCGACGACCGCGCCCGCCGCCACGACGAACTGCGCGAGGCCCGCGAGCGCGGCGCCGTCCTCACCGACCGCCTCCAGGCCCTCGGCACCGAACAGCGGGAGCTCGCCGCCCGGGTGGCCGCCGCCCGGGGCGAGGCCGCCTCCGTCGCCGAACGGGCCGCAGCCCTCGCCCGGCTCGCCGACGACGTCGCGGCGGCGGTCACGGCGGTCCGCGCCCGCGCGGAGGCGGCGGCCCGGCTGGCCGACGCCGAGGACGAACTCGCCAAGGCCTCCGCCGCGGCCGGATTCCCCAGCGCCGGCGACGCACTCGCCGTCATGCTCCCCCGCGGACAGCGCGAGCAGCTGGAGGCCCGGCTGGACCGGCACCGCGCCGAACTCGCCTCCGTCGAACGCGAACTCGCGCTGCCCGAGCTCGCCGCGGCCGCGGAGCGCCCGGACGCCGACCTGCCCGCCGCCCAGGCCGCGCTCGACACCGCCACGACACGACTGCGCCACGCCCACGCCGCCCAGGCCGCGGCCGGCGAGCGCCGTGCCGCGCTGGCCACCATCGGTGCGCAACTCGCCGCCCTGGCGGAGGAGCTAGCGCCTGCACTGGTCCGGTTCGAGTGGATCAACCGGCTCGCCGCGCTCGCCGCAGGCACCTCCACCGAGAACCGGCTGCGGATGCGCCTGGAGTCGTACGTCCTGGCGGCGCGGCTGGAGCAGGTCGCGGCGGCAGCGAGCGACCGGCTCGTCCGGATGTCCGGAGGCCGCTACACCCTCGTCCACAGCGACGACCGCGGCACCGGCAACAAGCGCTCGGGGCTCGCCCTGCGCGTCGTCGACGCCTGGACCGGCACCGAGCGCGACACCGCGACCCTCTCCGGCGGCGAGAGCTTCTTCGCCTCGCTCGCCCTCGCCCTCGGCCTCGCCGACGTCGTCACCGACGAGGCGGGCGGCATGCCGCTGGACACGCTCTTCATCGACGAGGGCTTCGGCACTCTGGACGAGCAGACGCTGGAGGAGGTCATGGACGTGCTCGACGGACTGCGCGAACGCGACCGGGCCGTCGGCATCGTCAGCCACGTCGCCGACCTGCGCACCCGCATCCCGGCCCAGTTGCTGGTCCACAAGGGGCGGCACGGATCGACCCTCGCTCTGGCCGGGCGGGAGGACGCCTGAGACGCGCCCGGAAGGGGCGGCCTCAGCCCGAGCAGGCGATCCGCTGAGCCTGCTGCCAGGCGCAGACCGGGCAGAGCGTGGTGCCCGGGTGGTCGGCGGGCAGCTCGGTCGGCTCGCCGCACAGGACGCAGGCGGCGCGCGGACCGGTCAGCGCCGGGTCGTGCACCAGGGCGGCCTCGGCACCTTCGGCAGGAGCCGGCGCGCAGACGGCCGTGTCCTCGTTCGTCTCCGTATCGCTCATGCCGCCTTCCTACTCATCGCGCCCGGTGTGCGGCAAGGCGGGGGGCGGCTGACGGACGACAGATGACGGCGAACAGATAACAGATGACAGATTTCAACATCTGTCATCTGTTATCTGTTCGCCGTCCGCCGCCCCCTGCCTACCGAGCGCCAACCCGCGCCCCACCCGGCCCCAACCCCGCCGCCATCCGCCCCGGGCCCCCCGGCTACGGTGGCCCCCATGGGCCGAGATCTCCACCAGCGCCTCACCGCCGCCCGCGCCGCCGCGCCGACGTATCCCGAGGTCGGAGCCACCCGGGGCGGGCCGCTCCCCCACGGGTACGCGCACCTGCGGCGCCGCGTGCACCTGGGCCACGGCCCCGACGTGCTGGAGCGGGCCGGCCGGTACGTCCTCGGCTGGGGCAGCCAGCTGGGCACCGGTTTCGCCGTCCACCCGCACGCGCCCGCCGCCGAAGGGGCCACGGTCCTGCTGCGGATCGCCCTGCCCGGCAGCCGGTGGCCGCGCCTCGTGATCCCCTGCCGCGTCGTGTGGACGGTGGACGAGCCGGACCGGATCGGCTTCGCCTACGGCACGCTGCCCGGCCACCCCGAGTGCGGCGAGGAGTCGTTCCTGGTGTCGATGGACGCCGACGGCGAGGTGTGGTTCGAGGTGGCCGCCTTCTCCCGGCTGGCCGCCTGGTACGCCCGCCTGGGCCGTCCGGTCGCGGCGCTGTGCCAGTACCTGGCCATCGAGCGCTACCTCGCCGCCGTCGCGTCCCGCGTCTGACGTCCGCTCAGCCGCCCAGGAAGGACAGCCGGACGGTCCTGCGCGGGTTGTCCCCGTTCGTGTCGACCAGGACGACGGACTGCCAGACGCCGAGCGCGAGTTGACCGCCGATCACCGGCAGGGTCGCGTGCGGGGCGACCAGTCCGGGCACGACGTGGTCGCGCCCGTGGCCCGCGCTGCCGTGGCGGTGGCGCCAGCGGTCGTCGGCGGGGAGCAGGTCGCGCAGGGTGGCGAGGAGGTCGTCGTCGCTGCCGGAACCGGTCTCGAGGACGGCGATGCCGGCGGTGGCGTGCGGGACGAAGACGTTGAGCAGGCCATCGCGGCCGGCGGCCCGCTCGGTGAGGAACGCGGCGCAGCGGTCGGTGATGTCGAGCGCGACCTCGCGGCTGCCGGTGGTGATCTCGAAGGTGGTGGTCTCGAAGGGGCTGGTGGGGTGGGAGTGGATGTTGTCCGCCATGAGCGCCATCCTGCCGGAAGCCGTCCGCCGGTTCGCGCAAGCGCCGCTGGAACGAGCACCACTCGAGTGGGACGAGCACCACTCGGCCAAGGAGCTCTCCGCCCGGCGGCACTCGGCCCGCCGACCCGGACCCGTCCGGGCACGACGAAGACCCGACGGTCCTCGTGGTCCGCCGGGCCGGGTGCCGGGGTGCGGGTCGGGCCGGAGGCCGTGAGGCCTCGGGTCCTAGCCGCGACCGCCGAACAGGCTCCGTCGCAGCCTGCGCAGGGGCGCCAGCAGCGACACCCGTACGTGGCGGCGCGGCGACGCCGGGGCGCCGGCGCCGCGCGGCGTCAGCTCCCTTATCAGCCCGAGCGCCTCGGCGGTGTCCACCGCCGGGACGGCGGGCGCGCCGAGCACGGCCAGGTGTCGTTCGATCCGGCGGCCGGTCGCGCCGACACCGCACTGGATCGCCGGCACACGGGGCCGAGTCCGCACTTGCATGTGTTCCATCAGTTTTCCCACCCCTACGAGGCGCCAGGGCCGTGAGGCGAAGACTATCCGTGACGGACGGCCTTCGCGCAACCGTCCTTGGTGTTGTGCCACCGTATCGTGCGGCGTCAACTGACGATGCACCAGGGGCCACCCGGACCGGTCACGACTAGGCATCAATGATGGGTGCACGACCGGCCCTCCGTCAGCGGTTTTCGGAGGTACGGACCCGGCGCCCGGTCACGAGGCACGCGCCCGGCGCACGGGATCATCGGGAGTGCCCGGTGGCGCGGCCGGTATATAGGGGTCGCGCGCGGGAGGACGGAGGGGTCGGCACACGGGTCGGCGAAGCACGGGGCGGGGAACAGGACAGGGGCTGGGCAGGGGCTGGACAGGAGCCGGACAGGGGTCGCCCCGGAGGACGGACCACCAGCACCATGGGTATCACTCCACCGGAGCGATCACCGAATTGGATCATTCATGAAGTGAACACATTCGAGGGATTGACTCCGGCGTAACCTCCAAGCAATATCTCTTTCTACGCGCAGGGCTCGCACGTTGCCCAACTGCGTGTTCGAATGATGAAGGACTCCGGCTCCCCCGAGCCACTGCCCGGCCGCCTCGACGCTGCGGCGGCCAGGCTCGGACGGGTGCCCGGACCGGCGGCCGGCCGTAGAGGGTCGGCCGGGCCGCCACCAGGCTGCCGGTGCCGCCCCCACCAGGGCCCGGCACCGGCGGCTCCGGGTTCAGGGCCGGGCGCAGGACCGCACACGAGGACCGGACACGAGGACCACCGTCCGCCGCGAGCCCCGGATCACCCCCGACCGCTGCGCAGCCCTTCTCGGCGACCCCGCTCCGGAGCCCCCTCGCCCCGGCTGAAGCCCAGCTCAGAGGTCACGTCCGGGCGGTCGGTAGACTCGGCCAGCGTGTCACTCCTCCTCAGCATCGTGCTCCCGGTCCACGGCGTGGAGCGGTTCCTGCCGCGCTGCCTCGACTCGATCCTCGGCGACACCCCCGCCGCGGAGTCGCGCTTCGAGGTGATCGCGGTCGACGACCTCTCCCCCGACGGCTGCGGCGCGATCCTGGACGAGTACGCCGCCCGCGATCCGCGCCTGCGGGTCCTGCACCTCACCGAGAACCAGGGCCTCGGCGGCGCCCGTGCGGCCGCCCTGCCGCTCGTGCGCGGCGAGTACGTCTGGTTCGTCGACAGCGACGACTGGCTGCCGGAGCGGACCGTCAGCGTGGTCCTGGACGAGCTGCGCCACGAGGGCCGCCAGGCCGTCCCCGCCGACGTGCTGGTCACCGACTTCACCCACGTCTACCCGGACGGCGCGACCGAGCCCAACCCCTGGCGCCACGTGCTGCTCGGCTCCCCGCTCGTCGAGGGCTGCACGCTCGCCGAGCACCCGGCGCTGTTCCAGACGGTGATGTCGGTGTGGAACAAGGTCTTCCGCCGCGCGTACCTGGAGGGCCTCGGCGTCGCGTTCGGGCGCGGCTACTACGAGGACATCTCGGTCACCTACCCCGCGCTGCTCGCCGCCGAGCGGCTGCGCTACGTCGACCGCCCCTGCTACGTCTACCGCCGCAACCGGGACGGCGCGATCACCGCGACCGCCTCCCCCAAGCACGCCGACGTGTTCGCCCAGTACGACGCGATCTTCGCGTTCCTGGACCGCCCGGACCGCCCCGGCCGGCCCGTCCCGGAGTCGCTGCGCACGCTGGTCTTCGACCGGACCGTCCGCCAGGCGCTCAACGTCTACGACACCCCCGGGCTCGTGCCGGTCGAGCGGCGCAAGGACTTCTTCCACAGCATCTCCCGGCACTTCGCCCACCATCGGCCGGACGACTACCAGTTCCCCGGCGGCGTGCGCGGCGTGCAGTACCGGCTGGCGGCACGCGGCGCGCGGATCGCCTACGCGGAGCTGCGCCGCACCGGGCGGCTGCCGCGCGAACTCAAGCGCGGCGCGCGGGCGGTGGCGCCGGCGGTGCGCAAGGGGGTGCGCAGCGGTGCCCGGTTCACCGCGTACAACGCGTTCCGCCGGCTGCCGCTGGACGACACCCTCGCGGTCTACGCGGCGTACTGGCACCGGGGTTACGCGTGCAGCCCGGCCGCGATCTACGAGAAGGCGAAGGAACTCGTCCCGGAGATCCGGGGTGTGTGGGTCGTGGAGAACCGCACGCAGGCCGCGGCCATGCCGGCCGGGGTGCCGTACGTGATCGTCAACACCCCGGCCTACCTCAAGGTGATGGCGACCGCCCGGTACTTCGTCAACAACGTCAACTTCCCGCACACGATGGCCAAGCGGCCGGGCACGGTGCACGTCCAGACCCAGCACGGCACCCCGCTGAAGGCGATGGGCATGGACCTGCGGGACCATCCCGAGGCCGCCGACGGCATGGACTTCGACCGACTCCAGGAGGCCGTCGACCGCTGGGACTTCCTCGTCTCCTCCAACCCGCACACCAGCGAGCACTTCGCCCGCGCCTTCCCCGGCCGCTACGAGACGCTCGACACCGGCTACCCGCGCAACGACCGCCTGGCCAACGCCACCCCGGACGAGGTTCGCGCGATGCGCGAGCGGATCGGCCTGCGTCCGGGCCGCACGGCGGTGCTGTACGCGCCGACGCACCGCGAGGGCCAGGGCGGCTACGTGCCGCTGCTGGACGTGAAGGACCTGGCCCGGCGGCTCGGCCCCTCGTACACGCTGCTGGTGCGCACGCACTACTTCCACACCACCGGCCCGGGGGACCTGGTCGCGGGCGAGGACGCGGCGGAGATCGTGGACGTCTCGGCGCACCCGTCCGTGGAGGACCTCTACCTCGCGGCGGACGTGCTGGTGACGGACTACTCGTCGATGATGTTCGACTACGCCGTGCTGGACCGGCCGATCGTCGTGTTCGCGCCGGACTGGGACGACTACCGGCGGGTGCGCGGGGTGTACTTCGACCTGTTCGCGGAGCCGCCGGGCGCGGTCACGGTGGACGCGGACGGGCTGGCGACGGCGCTGCTCGCGGGCGACGCGGATCCGGCGGCGCGGGCGCGGTTCCGGGCGAAGTTCTGCCCGTGGGACGACGGCGGGGCGGCGGAGCGGGTGGTGCGCCGGGTGTTCCCGGTCGCGGGCTGACGGAGAACGACCGGCAAACGAATGACAGCTGACAGATAACAGATTTCGAAATCTGTTATCTGTCAGCTGTCATTCGTCAGGCGATCGGGGCCGGTGCCGCCGGTACGGCGACCGGCCCCGTCACGGCGGGCTCAGCCCCGGCGGGCGGCCAGGAACTCGTCGAAGGTCAGGTAGCCCTGGTGGTGGGTGTCCATGGCGTGGATGAGCGCCTCGGCCATCGACAGCGTCACGTCGTGGTCGCCCATCTCGTTCGCGACCAGCGCGTACTCGGCCGGAGTGATCTTGCCATCGCCGTTCTTGTCGAAACGGTCGAAGAGCGCCTTGATCTCCTCGGTGCTCTGCATGGTTGCCCTCCTGGGAACTGCGGGTTGTGCGGTGTTCGGACGGGCGTACCCTACCCGGCCCCGGTGCACCGTCCGTGGCGCGGGCCACGCCCTGAGGGAGTGGACGGGCGGCGGGGCCGGTGGCGTAGTCTGCGGAACCGATACCGGCCCGGGCTCCTCCCGGGCGCTCGTTCGTCCAGGGAGGGACCATGCTCGATCTCGTCACCAGGCTGGTGCTGAAACCCGTCTCGCGCGGCATCTGGCGGCCGGTCATCGAAGGTGTCGAGAACGTGCCGCGCAAGGGCGGGGTCATCCTCGCCAGCAACCACCTGTCGTTCATCGACAGCGTGGTGATCCCGCTGACCGCCCCGCGCCGGGTCCACTTCCTCGCCAAGGCCGAGTACTTCACCGCCCCGGGGTTCAAGGGCCGCCTCTCCAAGGGCTTCTTCGAGGCGATCGGCGCCGTGCCGGTCGAGCGCGGCACCTACCGCTCCGCCCAGGCCTCCCTGGAGTCCGCGCTGGAGATCCTGGAGGACGGCAAGGCCTTCGGCATCTACCCCGAGGGCACCCGCTCGCTCGACGGCCGCCTCTACCGCGGCAAGACGGGCGTCGCGTGGCTCGCGCTGACGGCGGGCGTGCCGGTCGTGCCGGTGGCGCTGGAGGGGCCGGAGCAGATCCTGCCGGTGGGCAAGCGGGTGCCGCGCCTCAAGAAGGTGACCGTCCGCTTCGGTGAGCCGCTGCACTTCGACGAGTTGCACGGGCAGGCGCGCTCGGCCAGGGCCCGCCGCCAGGTCACCGACGAGGTGATGGCGGCGATCCAGCGGCTGTCCGGCCAGGAGGTCGCGGAGGGCTACAACGAGGCGCCGAAGGCGGCGTAGCCGCGGCCGTCGGGTCCCCTCGCCTCACTTTGGCTCGTCAGACGTACCCCAGGCTCCGGACCGGCCCGTCACACGTACCTCCGGCCTCGGGCCGGCTCGTCAGACGTGCCCCAGGACCGCCGACTCCGGGGCGTCGGGCACCTGGGGTGCCTCGCGGCGCAGCAGGGCCGCGTACCGGCCGTCCAGCGCCACCAGTTCGTCGTGGGTGCCGAGTTCGACGACCGCGCCGTGGTCGAGGACGGCGATCTGGTCGGCTCCGCGCACGGTGGAGAGCCGGTGGGCGATGGTGATCGTGGTGCGGCCCGCGGAGAGGGTGTCGACGGCCTCCTGGACGGCGCGCTCGGTGCGGTTGTCGAGCGCGCTCGTGGCTTCGTCGAGGATCAGGACGGGCGGGTTGCGCAGGATCGTGCGGGCGAGGGCGAGGCGCTGCTTCTCGCCGCCGGAGAAGCGGTAGCCGCGTTCGCCGACCAGGGTGTCGTAGCCCTCGGGCAGGCCGGCGATGGTGTCGTGGACCTGGGCGGCGCGGGCGGCCTCGACGAGTTCGCCGTCGGTGGCGTCCGGTTTGGCGAAGCGCAGGTTCTCGGCGACGGAGGCGTGGAAGAGGTACGTCTCCTGGGAGACGACGCCGACGGCGCGGGCGAGGGTGTCGAAAGAGAGGTCGCGCACGTCCTCGCCGTCGATGGTGACGCGGCCTCCGGTCACGTCGTACAGCCGGGGGACGAGGTAGCTGAGGGTGGTCTTGCCGGAGCCGGTCTCGCCGACCACGGCGAGCGAGCTCCCGGCCGGGACGGTGAGGTCGACCCCGGCGAGCGTGGGGCGCTCCTGTCCGCCGTCGTAGCGGAAGTCGACGCCCTCGAAGCGGACCTCGCCGCGGATCCGGTCCAGGGTCACGGGCCGCGGCCGTTCGGCGATCTCGACCGGGAGGTCGAGGTACTCGAAGATGCGCTGGAACAGCGCGAGCGAGGTCTGGACGTCGACGCCGGTGGAGAGCAGGCCGACGGTCGGGCGGAACAGGCCCTGCTGGAGCGTGGTGAAGGCGACCAGGGTGCCGACCGAGACGATCGGCGCGCCGCCGGCGGCGGTCAGTCCGGCCGCCCAGTAGATGACGGCGGGCATCGCGGCCATCACGATCTGGATGGTGTTCATCCGCCAGCGCCCGGCCATGCTGGCCCGCACCTCCAGGTCGGCGAGGCGGTCGGACTGCTCGGTGAATTCCCGGGCGAGGGAGCCGGAGCGGCCCATCGTGCGCCCGAGCAGGATGCCGCTCACCGAGAGCGACTCCTGGACCGCCGAGCTCATCGCGGCCAGCTGCTTCTGCCGCTCGGTGGTGATCTTCTTGCGCTCGTTGCCGACCCGGCGGCTGATCCAGACGAACAGCGGGAGCAGGAGCAGCGAGACGACCGTCAGCCGCCAGTCGAGCGCGACCATCGCGACGACGGAGGCGACGACGGCGGTGAAGTTGGAGACCAGGCTGGTGGCGGTGGACGTCACCGTGGACTGCATGCCGCCGATGTCGTTCGCGATCCGCGACTGCACCTCGCCGGTGCGGGTGCGGGTGAAGAACGCGAGGGACTGGCGCTGGAGGTGGCCGTAGACGGCGGTGCGCAGGTCGTGCATGACGCGCTGGCCGACGGTGGTGGAGATCAGCGTCTGGAGGACGTTGAACACGCTGTTCACGACGGCGGCGGCGATCATGCCGAGCACGAGCACGCTCAGCAGGCCGGTGCGGCCGTGCGGGATCGCGGTGTCCAGGACGGCGCGCAGCAGGAACGGCGAGACGACCGAGACGACGGCGGAGGCGCCGACCAGCAGTCCGACGGTGGCGAGGCGGCCCGCGTAGGGGCGGAAGAGGGCGAGGATGCGCCGCCACTGCGCGGGCGGGCGTGGTTCGCCCTCGTCGCGGGGGGACGGGGTCCAGTCGATTCTGTCGGGCCTCAAGGGCGGACCTCCGGGGGTCGGGCAGCCGGGCGGCCGCCAGCATAGCGAGAGTAGCTCATAGTTAGACTAGCTAATAGTGAGGGTCGCCCTATTCCCGCGGCGCGCGTGGCCGCCCGCCCGATCACGCCGTGTGCCGCGGGTGAACGGGGGCCGCCCGTCCACCCGCCTGGCGCGGCCGACCGGTCGGTCCGTCCGCCCCGTCCACCCGTCCCGCCCGCCGCGCCCGTTCCACCCGCCTGGCGCGGTCGGTCCGTTCCGCGCGGTCAGTCCGTCCGGTAGGTGCGCGCCGCCTTGTTGGAGAGCCCGCCCAGCTTCCCGGACGGCAGCACCCGGGCCAGCGCCACCGCGGCCTTGTACCGCTTGCCCGGCACCGACACCGACCGGCGGCGCCCGAGGTCGCGCAGCGCCTCCTCCACGACCCGCTCGGCCGAGAGCCAGGACCAGGACGGGATGTTGCCGGTGCCCATGCCGGCCCGCTCGTGGAACTCGGTCCGCGTGAAGCCCGGGCACAGCGCCATCATCCGCACCCCGCTGCCGCCGAGGTCGCGCAGCACCCCCTGGGTGAAGCTCACCACCCACGCCTTGCTCGCCCCGTACGTGCCGCGCGGCAGGAACGCCGCCACGGAGGCGACGTTGATGATCGCGCCCCGGCCGCGGTCGCGCATCCCGGGCAGCGCCGCCGTCGTCAGCCGGAGGACCGCCTCGACGTGCACCTTCAGCATGTCCAGCTCGTCCTGGAGCGGGACGGTCAGGAAGGCGCCGCGGTTGCCGAAGCCCGCGTTGTTGACGAGCAGGTCCACCGGGCGGGCGGCGTCGGCCAGCCGCGCCTCGACGGCGCCGATGCCCTCGTCGGTCGCGAGGTCGGCGGTCAGCACCTCCGTCTCGACGCCGTACTTCCCCTGCAGGTCGGCGGCGGTGCGCTCCAGGCGCTCGGTGTCGCGGGCCACCAGGACGAGCCGGTAGCCGCCGCGGGCGAGCCGGCGGGCGAACGCGGCTCCGATGCCGGCGGTCGCGCCGGTGATCAAGGCTGTGGTCATGCCCCCGACCGTACCGACTCGCCGCGACCGGGCCCACACCCAGGGCAACATCCCTGCTCAGCGGACTGCGGATGCACGGCCCCGGCCCGGCTCGTAAGGTCGGACAGGGGCATCGCCCAACCGGGTGATGACATCCGCGTGAGGAGGCATGCCTGATGCTTACTCAGTTCCGGACCGAAGCGGGCCCGGTGTCACCCAGCGCGACGCCGGTCGAGGCCGTCACACTCGCGAGCCTGATGGTGGAGGACGAGGCCGTCGTGACCGACGCGCCCACGTACCGCCCCGACGCCGCGGTCGCGCTGCTGCTCCTGCTGTCGCCCAAGGAGCCGAGCCCGAAGCGGCCCGAGGAGCGGCCGAGCCGGTAGCCCGGCAGCCGGTGGCCGGTAGTCCGTAGTCGGTGGCCTGCTGGCCTGCTGGCCTGCTGACCGCCCGGTCTACGGCCACGGCGACGGCTGCGGCCACGACACCTGCGACCCGCCGCCATCCCCGAGACCTCTCGTGAGCCGTCGAGGCTCCCTCGTGAACCCTCCCGGACTCCGGAAGGAGGACCAGCGCACCATGCCGTTCGCCGAGACACCACTGCGCGACGAGTACGCCGCGGCCGTCGAGCGGATGGCCCGCCGGACCCTCGACGCCCTCCGGGGCGCCGGGGGAACGGCCTCGCTCACGGAGCCGGACGGGCTGCTGGCCTCCTTGCTGACCGACCCGGAGGGCTCCGTACCCGGGGCTGTGCTCGCAGCGGCGCGCATACTCGGCCCGGACCTGTTCGCTCCTCAACTCTTCAACGCTCGTTCACCGTTGGATCCACTGAATCCGTTGGCTCCGTTGGCTCCGTTGGCTCCGTTGAATCCGTTAGATCCGTCGAATCCGTCGAATCCGTCGAATCCGCTGAAGGAGTCGACCCTCGTGCCGCTGGACGACGCCGCAGCCCGGCTACTGGCCGAAGCCCGACGGGTCTTCCCGCCGCCCGCCGCCGACTCGTGGGACGGTTCCCCGACCGGCCCACCTCCGCCCGCCGACGATGCGAACCTCGTGATCGCCTGGCAGGACTGGGCGGCCTCCGCACTGCTCGCGCGCACACCGTACGGCGGCGAGGCCGCCCCGCCTCCCGCCGCCGTGCCGCGGCCGGGCCCCCGACCGGGCTCGCCCCCGGGCCCGCGCGACTGGCAGGCGTGGTCCGTCCGCATGGCGCAGCTGTCCGTGCTCGCCCTGCCCGGTCTCGACGGCCCCGTGCACGAACTCGCCCGCACCCACACCCTCGACCTCGCGCGCGGCACCGCCCGCTCGATGCTCCGCCGGGACCTTCGCACCGCCGCCCGGCTCGCCCGCTGGCTCGCCTGGGCGCGGGCCGACGGCCGTCCGCTACGGCTGGAGGTCGGGCCCGTGCTGGAACGGATCCGCCTGACCGGCGACGGAAGCGCCCGCACGTTGCTCGAACTCGCCATCGCCGACCGCCTGTTGAACGGTCCGCCGGAACCGGTCCGGGCGAGGGCGGCACGATGACGGCCGACACGCGCGTGCTGGCCACCGCGCAACGCCTCGGCTCGCACGCGCTGGACTGGCTGGACACCGGCCGCCGGAACGGGTTCGGCCGGCTCCCCGACAACACCGTCGTCGACCTCGCCGACCCCAACGACGCCTACAAGCCGCTCGGCGAACTCGCCCTCGCCGCCTCCCTCGTCCTGCGCGACGGCGTGAC
The DNA here is from genome assembly GCF_042887525.1 of Kitasatospora sp. NPDC057936. Taxonomy (NCBI): domain Bacteria; kingdom Bacillati; phylum Actinomycetota; class Actinomycetes; order Kitasatosporales; family Streptomycetaceae; genus Kitasatospora; species Kitasatospora sp. NPDC057936. The sequence continues at coordinate 64,341 of NZ_JBHVPD010000006.1, read as the reverse complement.
CGGCCCCGGCGACACCCGCACGGCACACGGCCTCCTCGACTTCGCCTGGGACCAGGTGCGCGCGGGCGACCTCCTGTACGAACGACAGTTGCGCCACCTCGCGATGACCGACCCGCTGGAGACGTACGCCCACTTCGCCCGCGCCGGCTACCGGCACGCCGCGATGGAGGAACTCCTGGACTCGCTCGGCCGGTTGCGGGCGGTCCACGCCGTCGAGGCCGAACCCAACCGGAAGCTGGCCGTCGCCAACGCCCGCCGGATCGTCGGGCTCGCCGACCGACCGGACTGGGCGGCACTCGCCGCCGCCACCTGGCTCGGTGCGACACCGGAGCCGTGGGCCGTCGACTGGATGACCGCCTACCGGATCACCCACACCGTCTTCCACCTCACCGACTGGGGCGCCCGCCCGGACGGCCTGCCGGAACCGGTGCGCGCCTACGTGCGCGACTGGCTGCCCGTCTGGCTCGACGTCTGGCTGGAGATCGGACAGTGGGACCTCGCCGCCGAACTGCTCGCCGTCGACGCGTGCGTCGGCGAACCGGTCACCGGGCGGCAGGGCTGGGACGCGCTGGTCACCGCGCAGCACGCGGACGGGCTGCTGCCACGCGACTCCGAACCGGTCGACGCGGACCCGGAACAGGCCTTCCGGGACCACCAACACACGGCGGTAGTGGGGGTGGTGGCCGCCACCATCACCCTGTCCCGCGCGCTCGGCGGCACGCCGGTGGCGACGTGAGTGGGGCGGACAGGAGTCTGTCCGCCCTGGTCGAGGCGGCCGGACCGTCCGCGACGGCCGTCACTCTGGCCATGGCGCGCGGGAGTTCGGCGGAGGTGCGGTGCCACGGGCGGCTCGGACGCGCCCCGAGCGCGCCGGACTGCACGCCCGACACCGTCTTCGAACTCGGTTCCGTCACGAAGACGTTCACCGCGCTGCTGCTCGCGGCGATGGCCGCGAGCGGCGAACTCACGCTGAACGATCCGCTGGAACTCCACCTCCCGTGCTCCTGGCGGCCGTTGACCGTCCGATCGGGCGGGCCGATCCGACTCCTCCACCTGGCCACGCACACCGCGGGCCTCCACCGCCTGCCGCCCGGCCTGCTGGCGGGCGCCGTCCGGGCCTGGTACAGCAATCCGTACGGGGCTTACGGGGAGCAGGAGTTGAGGAATGCGGTGGCCCGAACCACCGTCCGCACCAAGCCCGGCAGCCGGTACGGGTACTCCAACTACGGGGTCGCACTGCTCGGCCGCCTCCTCGCCGAGACGGGTGGTGCGCCGTACGCCGAACTCCTCGCCGAACGGATCGGCCGGCCCCTGGGACTGCGGACGCTGGCCTGCGCGCCGGACACCCCGGACCGCGCCATCGGGCACCGGCGCGGCCGGGCACTGCCGCCGTGGCGGATGCCCGGCCTTCCGGGCGCGGGCGCGGTCCGGGCGAGCGGCGCGGACCTGCTGCGCTTCCTGCAGGCGCATGTCGGCACGTGGCCGGGCGAGTCGGGCGACGAGGGGGACGGCGAGCCGGGTGGCGAGCTGGGCGCGGCGCTGCGGGAGGTGCAGCTCCCCCGGCTGCGACCGCCAGGGTCCGGCGACGAGGTGTGCCTGGTGTGGAACCACCGACGGGCGGGCGACCGGGACCTGTTCTTCCACTCCGGCGCCACGCGCGGGTTCACCGCGTTCGTGGGCTTCTCACCACAGACGGAGAGCGCCGTCGCCGCTCTCGCCAACACCGGGCCGACGATGGACGGGCGGTTCCTGCGGGTCGGGTACGGGGTGCTGACGGAGATGGCGGGGAACAGATGACAGCTGACAGATAACAGATTTCGAAATCTGTTATCTGTCAGCTGTCATCCGTCGGCTGCCATCCGCCGCTCCCCACCCGCTCAGACCGCAACCGCCTTCGCCCGGTCCGCCGCGATGTGCAGGGCGAGTCCGCCGAGGACCGTGCCCATCGCGTAGCGCTGGATGCGAAGCCAAGCCGGGCGACGGTTGAGGAAGGACGCGATGCTGCCCGCACTCGCCGCTATCAGTCCGTTGACGGTGACCGCCACGACGACCTGGGTGAGGCCGAGCACCAGACTCTGGGCCGCGACGTGACCACGCGCCGGGTCGACGAACTGGGGCAGCAGGGACAGGTACATGATGGCGATCTTGGGATTGAGCAGGCAGGTCAGGAAGCCCATCCCGAACAGCTTGCGCGGCGAGTCGTGCGGCAGTTGCTGCGGCGCGAAGACCGGCGCGCCACCCGGCCTGACGGCCTTCCACGCGAGCCACAGCAGGTACCCGGCCCCGGCGAATTTGATCGCCGTATAGAGCGCTGGCACCACCGTGAACACCGCGGCGACGCCCACCGTCACGGCCCCGAGGTAGACCAGGAATCCGGCCGCGACCCCGACCAGCGACACCAGCCCGGCCCGGCGGCCCTGGGCGATCGAGCGCGAGACCAGGTAGATCATGTTGGGCCCGGGGGTGAGCACCATGCCCAGCGCCACGGCGGCGATTCCGAGCAGGGCGTGCGGGGCGGCGGCGGGGATCAGCAGGTCCATGCGAGGAGGCTAGGCCGCACTCCGAGCTCGATGCAATGATAACTTTGCGCTCGGTGCAATCAGCGCAATCCCGCCGAGCACGACCGACACGGAGGGCCCGTCGATGGACGACTACCGGCTCATCGCCGACGAGATCGCCAACGCCATCACCGACGGACGGCTTCGCCCCGGGCAACAGCTCCCCACCCAACGCGCCTTCGCCCGCCGCCGCGGCATCGCCGCCTCGACCGCCGGGCGCGTCTACCGGGAACTGGCCCTCCGGGGACTCACCACCGGCGAGGTCGGCCGCGGCACCTTCGTCCGCGCCGACCAGCGGGCACCCGGCCCCCACATCCCGCTCGCCGAACCGGCCGGGGCACCCATCGACCTGGAGCTCAACTACCCCGTCGTGCCCGAGCAGGCGCTGCTCGGCGCCGCCCTCGCACCGATGCTTCGGGCGGACGCACTCGACGCCGCGCTGCGCCCGGTGGGGGCAATCGGGACGGCCGCCGCCCGCCACGCGTTCGCCCAGCTGGCGTCCGGGCCGCACGGCTCGCCCTCGTGGCAGGCATCGCCCGAGGACGTGCTGTTCGCGGGCAACGGCCGGCAGGCGGTCGCCGGCGCGCTCTCCGCGCTCGTACCGCCCGGAGGGCGGCTCGGGGTCGAGGCGTTGACGTACCCCGTGGTCAAGGCCGTCGCGCAGCGGCTGGGGATCACTCTCGTACCACTGGCCGTCGACGAGCACGGCCTCCGGACCGGCGCCGTCACCGCCGCGCACCGGGCCGCGCCGCTCAGCGCCGTCTACCTCCAGCCCCGACTGCAGAACCCGCTCGGCGGAAGCCTCCCACCCGAGCGCCGGGCAACCCTCGCCGACGAGCTGCGCCGTCTCGACCTGCCCGTCATCGAGGACGCCATCTGGTCCTTCCTGCGACCCGACCTCGTGCCCCTCGCAGCCCTGCTGCCCGAGCGAACGATCCTGGTGGACAGCGTCTCCAAGCGCCTGGCCCCGGGCCTGACCACCGGGTTCGCCGTCGTCCCCAGTGCATTCCGCGACCGGATGGCCGCCGCGCTGCGGTCCGGCGGATGGACGCCCAGCGGGTTCGCGCTGGAGGCGGTCGTCCGCTGGGTCGGGGACGGCGCCGTCGCGGCGGTCGAAGCGGCGAAGCGCTCGGATGCGACCGCGCGCCAGCTGCTCGCACGGGAAGTGCTGGCAGGACAACACCTGCGCGCAGACCCGTGCTCGTACTACGTGTGGTGGGAACTGCCGGCGGCGTGGCGGGCGGAAACGTTCGTGGCCGCCGCGGCGCGCGAGAGCATCGCGATCACCCCGGCCGCAGCCTTCGCCGTGGACCCCAGGGTGTCTCCGTCCGCCGTCCGGGTCGGCCTCGCGTCGCCGCCGGTCCCGGTCCTGACACATGCCCTGGAGACCCTCGCCAGGATCGCCCGGAGCACGCCGGAGGAACTGCTGGAGTGAGGGCCGACGGGCGACGACGAACAGCTGACAGATAACAGATTTCGAAATCTGTTATCTGTCAGCTGTCATCTGTTACCCGTCGCTCGCCACTACCCCGCGCCCGAGCCCCCTCACCACGAGCCGACCGTCAACCGTCCGCCCGCGCACCACTGTCAGAACTGCGCGCCACCGTGTCAGCCGCTCCGCCCGCGCCGACCGCGCGCAGGCGCGAGGCGGCGGTCGCGGCCAGTTGCGGGGCCAGCTTGGCCACGTCTCGGGAGCCCACCACCGCGATGAGGCTCGGCAGCAGCCACCGGACCGGCTGCATGCCGCGCAGCCAGGCCTGGGCGTAGACGTGCGCGGAGCGCCGGGCGATGCCGGCCACGATCCGGTCCACGGCTGGCTCCAGCGGGTAGGTCTTGTTGGCCGGCCACGGCAGGCGGCTGCGCATCTGCTTGAGAACGACGTCCTCGTCGGCGCCGCGCACCATGTCCGTGTCGGTCCAACTCAGGTACCCCACACCGACCTTGACCCCTTGGTAGGCGACCTCGCCGCGGATCGAGTGGGCGAACGCCTCCACCCCGGACTTGCTCGCGCAGTACGCGCTCATCAGCGGCGACGGCGTCAGGGCGGCGAGCGAGGCGATCTGGAGCAGGTAGCCGCGGCTCTCGATGAGGGCGGGGAGGAACGCCCGCGCGGTGGCCACACTGCCCAGCAGGTTGACCTCGATCACCCGGCTGAACGCCCGGTGGTCGCTGTCCACCAACGGCCCCCCGATGGCGATCCCGGCGTTGGCGACGACGGTGTCGATCCGGCCGTAATGCTCCTTGATCCGCCGGGCGGCGTCATCGAGAGCGTCGAGGTCGGTGACGTCGACCTCCCACGTGGTCGCGGTCGGACCGCACTGGGCGGCGACGTCCTTGAGTTCGGCCGGCTCCAACCCGAGCAGCGCGACCTTCGCCCCGCGGCGCGCGAGCTTGCGCGCGAGCGACGCGCCGACACCCCGGGCGGCCCCCGTGACGACGACGACCTGGGCGGACAACGGCGGTATGGCGTTCATGCGACGACGCTCCTCTCGGAGTCAAAATCATCGGAATCGGAACCGGAACCGGAACCGGAGACGGAACCGGGGGCGGAATCGGCGGCGGGACCGCTGTCCGCAGTCAGATGGGCCACGGCCATTCGGTGGATCTCCGCCGCGACCTCGACCGGCCGTTCCAACGGCGACATGTGACCAACCCCGGGAAGCAGCAACAACCCCTGCGGGTCGCGCAGTTCGGCGACCATGCGGTGAGCGTGGACCGGTGGTGTCAGCCGGTCCGCCGTGCCGGCGATGACCGACGTCGGCGCGGCGAGGCGGCCGAGTCCGGCGAAGACGTCCAGCCGTCCGAGGACACCCGCCCAGCGCGCGCGGACGGTGGTCGGGCAGGCGTGCACGATCCGGGCCGTCGCCTCGACCCGGCCCGCCGCCGAATCCGGCCCCATCGTCGCGAACTTGAGCGCCGCACGACTGACCGCCGAGACCGGACCGAGCGGCATCCGGGAGTGGAGCAGTCGGCCGTGCAGGAAGCGGCGAAGCCCGGCCGGGCGGAACGACTCGGGCAGGACGGCGAGTTCGTCGAGCAGCCGCCCGGGACCGGTGGAGACGAGGACGGCGGCGGCGGTGCGTTCGGCGACCTCGGGCCGTCCGCCGGCCGCCATGATGGTCATCCCGCCCATGCTGTGGCCGGCGAGGACGGCCCGCTCCCCGGCCGGGACCGTCCGGGCGAGGACGGCGGCGAGGTCATCGGCGAGTGCCCGGGTGGAGTAGCGGGCCGCGCTCGGCGGGATCTCGCTGTGCCCGTGACCGCGCTGGTCGTAGGCCACGAGCCGGTAGCGGTCGGAGAGTTGGCGGATCACCGGCGCCCAGAAGGCGATCGAGCAGGTCCAGCCGTGGGCGAGCACGATGGTCGGCGCCCCGGGCTGGCCGTGGATCTCGACGTGCAGGCGCAGCCCGTCGGCGGAGCGGACGGCCAACTCCTCGACAGGCGTGGGCGGTACGCAGTCGGGGGAAAGCTGCGGACTCATGCTGACACTCCCTGGGCGGTCATGGCCTGCGCCGAGTCGGACGCGGTGGCCGGCGTCGCGCGCATGATGAGCTCGTACTCGCCGAGGTCGACCTTGCGGGTGGCCCGGCGGAACGCGGTGGTGGAACCGGGCCACAGCACGGTGTTCTTGCCGTTCTGGTCCTGGTACCAGCTGTGGCAGCCGCCGGTGGACCAGACGGTGCGGTCCATCCGGTGCTGGAGTTCGAGGTTCCACTGGCGCTGGGCGCGGGCGGTCGGCTGCATGGCGGCGGCACCGATCGAGCCGAGCGTGGTGAGCGCGTCGACGACGTAGTTCAGCTGGGACTCGATCATGAGGATCATCGAGCTGTTGCCGAGGCCGGTGTTGGGGCCGATCACGAAGAACAGGTTCGGGAAGCCGCGCACGGTCGAGCCGCGCAGCGCCTCCATGCCGTCCTTCCACTCCTCGGCCAGGCTGGTGCCGTTCGCGCCGAACACCCTTGCCCCGATGGGCATGTCGGTGACGTGGAAGCCGGTGCCGAAGACGATGGCGTCCACTTCGTGCTCGCTGCCGTCGGCCGCGACCAGTGTGGAGCCGCGCACTTCGCGCAGGCCGGAGGCGACGACCTCGGTGTTGGCGGCGGCGAGCGCCGGGTAGTACGTGTTGCTGAGCAGGATGCGCTTGCAGCCGATCCGGTAGTCCGGCGTGAGCTTGGCGCGCAGCCCGGCGTCGGGGACGCCCTGGGCGATGTGGTGTTCGGCGAGCCGCTGGACGGCGCGCAGCAGGCCGGGCCGGCGGACGAAGGCGTCGACCTGGAGCTCGCGGAGCGCGAAGAGCGTCCCCCTGCGGACCTTGCCGGTCACCGGGAACCGGCCGTGCAGCCACTTCTCCAGCTGGGTGATCTCGCGGTCACGACGGGGCAGGACCCAGGCGGGCGTTCGCTGAAAGACCGTCAGCTTGCCGACCTTCGGCTGGATCGACGGGATGATCTGGGCGGCGGAGGCTCCGGTGCCGACCATCGCGACGCGCTTTCCGGTCAGGTCGAAGTCGTGGTCCCAGCGGGAGGAGTGGAACACCTTGCCGGTGAATGCGCTCAGGCCGGGCAGGTCGGGGATCTGCGGGTCCGCGAGCGGGCCGGAGGCCGAGACGATGGCGTCGGCGGTCCACGTGCCGGCCGTGGTGGTGATCCGCCAGCGCGTGTGCTCGCCCTCCCAACGGGCCTCCAGCACCTCGGCGTTGAAGCGCAGGTGGGGGCGGAGTCGGAAGACCGTGGCGACCTTCTCCAGGTAGGCGCGAATGTCGGGCTGGCCGGAGAAGCTGCGCGGCCACTCGGGGTTGGGCGCGAAGGAGAAGGAGTAGAGGTGCGAGGGGACGTCGCAGGCGCACCCGGGGTAGCTGTTGTCGCGCCACGTGCCGCCGACCGAGTCGGCGCGCTCCAGGACGACGAAGTCCGTGATCCCGGCCCGGCGCAGCCGGACGGCGGCACCGAGGCCGCCGAAGCCGGCACCGACGACCGCCACCCGGACGTGCGGGACGGCCTCGGCCGCCTCTTCGTCGACGACCTCGACGACCTCGACGTCGCCGGCGAACGCGACGGCCTCGACGAGCTCGACGGCCTCGGCCGCTTCGACAGCGCCGGCGCCTTCGGCGGCTTCGGACGCCTCGGGGGCGGCGGACGCGCCGGGCCGGGGGCGCTTGGTGCTGGATGCCATGCGGCGTCCTCCTGAGGGTGGGGGCGGTCGCGTGCTCTCCGCCAAGAGGAACTCTCCCGGACGTTCTGCCCGGAATCCCGATAACCATGCCAGCAATCACTGGCATGGTTGGCAGGGTAGCCCTTGCCGACAGCGCTGGGAAGACGGCCGACCGCCCCGATTCCGGCGGCGACCGCGGCGGACCGTCCTATGCTGATCGCCGTGGACAAGGCCAGAGCTGCTGCGGACGACAGAAAACGCGAGTACCGGGTGGAGGAACTGGCCGAAGCGGCCGGCATCACCACCCGCACGCTGCGCTTCTACCGCGAGCGCAAACTGCTCCAACCGCCGCGCAAAGAGGGCCGCATCGCCTGGTACGGAGAGGAGCACCTGGCCCGCCTGCGCATGATCGGCGAGCTGCTCGAACGCGGACACACCCTCGGCGGCATCACCGAACTCATCGGCGCCGGCGAGAGCGGGCGGGACGTCGCGGAACTGATCGGCCTGGAAGCGGCCATCATCGCGCCCTGGTCGGACGAGACGCCGGTGCTCCTGACCTGGGACGAGCTCAAGGACGGCTTCGGCGACCAGCTCACCGAGGAGAACACGGCCGAATCCCTCGCCCAGGGCTACATCACCGTCACCGACGACGGCATCACCCACATCAGCCGCCGCCTGATGGACGCCACGACGGCGCTGGTCGCGGAGGGCGTACCGCTGTCGGCCGTCCTGGACGCCAGCCGGCGCACCCAGGCGCACGTCGACGCGATCGCCGAGATCTTCATCAACGTCGTCACCGACCACATCCTCGGCGCGCTGTCCGCCGACTCCCCGCTGCCCCCCGGCGAGGCCGCCCGCCTCACCGAGCGCATCCTGCGGGTCCGCCCGCTGGCCCGGACGGTTGCGGACGCCCAGTTCGCGCTCGCGATGGACCGCCGCGTGCACGCCGAGTACGACGAACTGCTGCGCCACCGAAGGGAGAACGGCGCGGAGGGCTCGGACGGGAGCGAGGACGGGAGCGAGAGCGGGAGTGAGAGCGGGAGTGAGAGCTGCGGCAAGGACGGGAGCGAGGACGGCAGCGGCTCCGACGCGTAGCGCGCACGCGTGACGGGCAGGAATTCCCGCGCCCTGCCCGCCCGTTGGACCGTCGCCGGAGGAAGCCGCCCATGCCCGGACACCTGAGCCGCCGCGCCGCCCTCGGTCTCGCCGCCGGACTCGCCCCGGGCCTCGCGCTCGCCGCCTGCGGAGCCGACAGTCCGTCACGGGCGGCGAGTTCGGCCGGCACGCGGACGGTACGGCACGCGCGCGGTGAGAGCACCGTGCCGGCCCGGGCCTCCCGCGTGGTCGTGCTGGACACGGACGCGCTCGACTCGGCCGTCACTCTCGGGATCATCCCGGTCGGCGCGACCACCGTCAGCGACGGCGCGGGCTTCCCCGGCTACCTGCCGGGCGACCGGCTCGCGGACACGAAGGCCGTCGGCGCCATCGGCCAGCCCAACCTGGAGGCGATCGCCGCGCTGCGGCCGGACCTCATCCTGAGCAACCAGGTGCGCGACGACAAGCGGTACGACCAGCTGGCCAAGATCGCGCCCACGGTACTGTCCAAGACCACCGGACCGACCTGGAAGGAGAACGTCCGGCTGCACGCCGAGGCGCTGGGGCGGCAAGCGGAGGCAGCGGCGGCCGAGGCCGCGTACCAGGCGAAGGTGCGGGATCTGATCACCGCACTCGGCGGACCGGCCAAGGCCGCGGCCACCAGGGTCGAGATGGCGCGCTTCCTCGCGGGCGCGCCGACCAGGCTCTACCTGAACGACACCTTCGTCGGATCGCTGTTCAAGGGCCTCGGGGTCGGCCGGCCCGCCAACCAGGACAAGCCCGGGTTCTCGCTGGAGATCAGCCCCGAGCAGGTCGACCAGGCCGCGGCCGACGTCATCTTCTATTCGGTGTACGGGGACGCCGCGAAGTCCGACCAGCCGAAGATCCTGGGCGGTGCGCTGTGGAGGAACCTCGACGCCGTCCGCAACGGCCGGGTGTTCCAGGTGGACGACGGGCTGTGGATGCTCGGCATCGGGTACACGGGAGCCGGGTTGGTCCTCGACCAGATCCGGAAGGACCTCGTGGGCGGCTGATGGGCGACAGGTGACGGGCGACAGCCAACCGCCGACGGCGAACAGATGACAGGTAACAGATGACAGATGTTGAAATCTGTCATCTGTTACTTGTTCGCCGTCGCCCGCCCCACCACCGCCCCCTCACCTCCCTCACCCCCCTTGGCCACTCCTCCAATCACCCCTCCCCCACCCCTCGACTCCACCGGGTGATCAAACGATTACCGTCACACCGCCGTCACCTCTACCGTCTAGGCTCACCCGCAGGTCGCTGTCACCTGGTCGGGCCGGAGACGGGAGGCGGGCGCCCGTACCGGTTCCGCAGAGGAGGCCTGCACCGTGTCCGTGGCCGTGAACTTCCGCATGGCAACGCAACTGACGGGCAGCCGGGTGCTGCTGTGGTCGCTGCTCGGCCGGCTGCCGAACGCGATGAGCCCGATCGGCACCCTGTTGCTGGTCAGCCGGAACACCGGCAGCGTGTGGTCCGGCTCGCTGGTGGCCGGGGCCCTGGCGGGCGGTCAGGCGATCGGCGGTCCGATCGTCGGACGGCTGGCGGACCGGCGCGGACAGCGCACGGTCGGACTGGCCGCCGCCCTGGTCAACGCCGCCGCCCTGGTCGCCCTGGTCGCCGCCTCCGAGCACGGGCTCGCGCTCGGCTGGCAGATCGCGCCCGCCGCACTGACCGGCCTGTCCGTCCCACTGGTCGGCCCGCTGGCGCGCAGCCGCTGGGTCCGGCTGTCGGCCGGTGAACCGGAGCTGACCTCGGCCATGCTGGCGCTGGACGGGATCGTCGACGAGGTGAGCTTCACGGCCGGCCCGGCACTCGTCGGCATGCTCGCAACCGCCGTCTCCCCGTCCGCCGGGATGCTCACCGCTGCCGTGCTGTCCGGCGTCTGCGCCACGCTGTTCGCCCTGCACCCGACCGCCGAGACCGCCGCAACCGCCGCAACCGGTGTGCCGGCCCCGGTCCACGCCCAATCCCAGTCCGCCGAGCGCCTGTTCAACACTCCCTACCTCCTCCTCATGGCCGGGATGGCGCTACTGGGCGCCTGCTTCGGCTCGGTCCAGGTCGGCATCACCGCCACCACCGAGGCGCTGGGCCGGCCGGGTTCCGCAGGGCTGTTGTACGGATTCCTGGGCTGCACCAGTTCGATCGCGGGCATCGCCACCGCGTCGCTCCCCGCCCGCTGGGGCCTGCCACCGCGCCTGCGGGCGGGCACCGCCCTGCTGTTCACCGCCTCCTGCGTCCTGTTCTTCGCGGACGGGAGCCTCGTGGCGCTCACCGCGGCCGTCGGGTTCCTCGGGGTCGCCGTCGCGCCGCAGATGATCACGATGTTCGGCCTGGTCGAGCGCACGGTGCCGGCCGCCCGTCTCGGCGAGGCGATGGCAGCACTGGTCAGCGCGCTCATCCTGGCCCAGTCGGCGGGCACCTTCGTCAGCGGCTGGGCGGCCGACCACTTCTCGCCGGGCGCTCCCTTCGCGGTCACGGCGGCCGCCGCGGCGACCGCCCTCGTCCTCACCGCCTGCACCGCGACCGAGCACCGATTCCGGCGTCGGCACTCGACGCCGCCCGCGCCCGTTGCCGCGAAGGCCGCGTCGCCCGCCGCGTGAAACGGCAGCGGGGGCGCCGGTGGTCATCCCACCGCCGCCCCCGCCGGGGAACACCGCGTCCCCTCCTGCATCACCGCAACCGCATCAACGCACCTGCATCACAGCACCAGCTTCACTGGTCCCGCGTCACTGCACCGCGGTCGCCGCGCCACTGTCACCGCACCGCGGCCCACGCCACTTACCTGACGTACCGTCAGTTGACGTTCACCGCAGTCCACGTGGCCGCGACCGCGTTGTACTCGGCGCTGTTCGCCCCGTACAGGTCGGTCGCCGCGCTGAGGGTGGCCGCACGGGCACCCGCGTAGTCGGTGGTGGAGGTGAAGTAGGTGGTCAGCGCGCGGTACCAGATCTGGGCCGCCTTGTCGCGCCCGATGCCCGCGAGCGTCGAGCCGTCGTACGTCGGGCTGTTGTAGTCGAACCCGTTGATCGACTTCGCGCCGCTGCCCTCGGACAGCAGGTAGAAGAAGTGGTTCGCCACACCCGACGAGAAGTGCACGTCGGAGTTGCCGACGTCGGCGGACCAGTAGTCGGCCGACGAGCCGTCCTTGCTCGGCTGGTCCATGTAGCGCAGCGGCTTGCCGTCGCCGTTCAGGTTGATGAGCTCGCCGATCCAGTAGTTCGGCGGGTTCGAGGGCAGGTTGGCGTACCACTCGACCATCGTGCCCATGATGTCGGAGGTGGCCTCGTTGAGGCCGCCGGACTCACCGGAGTAGTTGAGCGCGGCGGTCGCGGCGGTGACGCCGTGCGTCATCTCGTGGCCGGCCACGTCGATCTCGGTGAGCGGGTGGGTGTCGCCCTGGCCGTCGCCGTAGGTCATGCAGAAGCAGTCGTCGCTCCAGAACGCGTTGACGTAGTTGGAACCGTAGTGCACGCGGCTCGCCGCGCCGACGCCGTCGTTGCGGATGCCGTTGCGGTTGAAGGTGGACTTGTAGAAGTCCCACGTGGTCGCGGCGCCGAACTGGGCGTCCACGGCGGCGGATTCGCGGTTCCCGGCGGTGCCGTCGCCGAAGCTGTTGGTGCTGTTGGCGAAGAGCGAGCCGTTGCCGCTGGTGCCGTTGCTCATGTCGCTGGTGGACTGGCCGCCGCGGGTGTCGTCCTTGAGCGAGTACGAGGAGCCGCTCTGGGCCGTGTTGAGCTGGACGTTGCCCACGAAGACGCCGTTGCCGGTGCCGGCCGCGGTCTCGATCTTCTCGTGGGTGGACAGCACCGCGCCGGTGGCCGCGTCGGTGACGAGGACCTGGCGGCTCGGGGTGCCGTCGGCGCGGGTGCCCTCGACCTGGACCCGGTAGGCCAGGCGGGGGTTGCCGTCGCTCGCCCAGACGACCAGCTCGGCGGCACCGGCCTGGTGCACGTCGGCCATCGGGGACTCGTCGGCGTCCAGCGTGACGCCCACGGTGGCGCGCACCGCGCCCGCCGCGTTGTCGGCGGCCTTGTCGGCCGGGATCCGCGGGGTGAGGCTCGGCAGGCTCAGCTGCGCCGCGACCGCCTTGTTCACGGACTTGACCGCGCCGTCCTTGGCCTGGTGGACCACCAGGTCGCCGCCGATGACGGGCAGGCCGGCGTAGGTCCGCTCGAAGCGGAGGTGGCGGGTGCCGTCGGCGTCGATCACCGCGTCCTTGGCGACCAGCTTCTCCTGGTCGCCGAGGGCGAGCTGCTTGGCCAGCGGGCCGGCCTCGCCGTTCGCCACCGCGAGCACGGTGGCGTGCTGGTGGGCGGCCTGCGCCTGCAGCGCGGCGGTCGGGGCGGCCTGCGCGGCCGTGGTGCTCACCTGGATCACGCCGGTCAGCAGGGCCGTGGCCGAGAGCACGGCGACGGCTGCGAGCTTTCGCTTCACGTACGAGTCCTTCCGGGAAACCGCGTCTGTGCGCGGTCGCACCGCGTCCCGGGGGCCGGGGTCGGCACCTGTGGGGCGGGACGGGCACTGGCGTACTGGGCCCCGTTGCGATCGAACGGCAGACCACCGAGGGGTGGGGGTGGGGGCTGCCGGCGGGGGCTGTCAAAAAGCATGACAACCCGACAAGCGTTTTGACAGGTCTACTTCATCAAGTGGCCAGGTCCCGCCAACCTGACGGACATCCAGCGACACGGACAAACCGGGGAATTCCACCCGCCCTTGCAGTGGGTTACCACTCGAACGATGTCCGCCGGCCTGGGCCGATGTCACACCGACCAGTCCACCGGTGGGAGATGACGGGTCGCCGGGCGAGTTTTACACGCCTGTAAAACTTTCGATACGGAGTCTTGACATCCGCTTGGCGAGGTCCCGCCACCGGTCGCGCTTGTTCGCGGTCGAGGCGTCTGCTAGCCCCGCTGACTTGCGTGTTCGCCCGACTCCGGTGCGCAGTCGGCGAGTTGGGGAATCATCGAGATTTCCCGCGATGGTCCGTACCAATGCTGCCGGAACGACTCCCGAGGGCGCAGCTGCCCCGCCTGGTGCAGCGAGCGGGGCGCCCCCGTCCGGTCATTCGGTCGGCGGCAGCGCGAACAGGTCGCGGCCCTCGGCGAATTGGGGGAGCACGATGTCCTGCAAGGGCTCGGGGTCGCCCAGGACGATCTGCTGGATCTCGCCGGCGGGCGAGAGACCGTCGGGCCGGTCGAGGACGCGGCGTCCGGGCAGCGGCCCGCACCTGCCGGCCCCCGCGTCCCGCAGCCCGGGGGCGAGGACGCCGTCGCGCTCCAGCAGCACGTCCACCGCGTCCGTCACGTCCAGGACGTGACGGTGGGCGTCCTCCTCCGTCGCGCCCGGGTACAGCTCGCGGAACGCCGCCCGGGCCGCGGCCAGGAAGCGCTCCGGATCGACGACCACGACGTCGCGGCGGGTCCGGACGCTGATCGTCATCCCGGCGACGGGCGGCCGCGGTTCCTCCTCGTCGCAGCCCCCGGAGCAGCCCCCGGAGCTGCCTCCGACCTCCGCCGCGTCAGCCACTCGTGAGCCGCCACTGCTGCGCTGCCAGTCCGTCGGTGCAGGCCGTCATGGTGACGGGGCTGCCCGAACCGTTTCCGGTCAGACACCGCGCCCCGCCGTTCTCGGCGAGCGTGTACGTGCCCGCCGCGCTCGCGGGCCGGACGACCCAGGCGCTCAGGGGGTTCCACCCGGAATTCAGCGCGACGGTGGCGGTCGAACCGGGGCCCATCCCGTCCATGTTCTGGACGAGCAGGGGGCCGCTCTTGTTGCAGGCGTTGTAGTTGGTGTAGTTGCCCGCTCCGAGCGTGGCGATCCAGCCGTACGCCGAAGCTCCGCCCAGGACCGCCGGGTTGCCGGCCGACAGGTTGTCGTTCTGCAGCCCGAGCGGGAGGCCGTACCGCACGTTGACGATGGTCACCCAGTCGCTCCCGCCGCACCCGGCCGGCCTGGGATTGGTCGGCGTCGAGGCCGATCCGCCACCGGCGGGCGCACCACCGCCGGACGGCGAGCCACCGCCACCGCCCGCCGCCGCGCCGCCCGCCGCGCCACCTGGCTGGGGCTGGGGCTGGGGATTGCCGTTGTTGGCGGGCTGGTTGCCGGTGCCGCCCGCACCGCCACCGCCGCCGCCCGACGGATTCGACTGGCCACCCGACGCGCTGCCACCGGACGCACCGCCACCGGACGCGCTGCCGGTACCCCGGCCACCACCGGACGCAGCCGCGTTGCCGCCCGTACCGGCGCCTGCGCCGTTGCCGCCGCTGCCGGGCGCCGGAACGGGCGCCTGTGGCTGATTCGCCGGGTTCGGCGGCTGGTTGGGGGCGGCGGACGCACCCGGGGTGTCGGCCGGAGGCGGGGTGGCCGTCGTGGCCGCCGCGGACGGGGTCGGCGTGGTGTCCGTCCCCGTCGTGCCGGGGGCGCCCGGCGTCGCCGGGGCCGTCGCGACGGTCGGCTGCGCGCCGGGCGGCGTGTGGGCGTCCGCGCCGCCGGGGCCGCGGTCGACGAGCAGGACGGTCGCCGTGCCCATCGAGATGACGACCGGGATGATGACGGGCACCAGCATCGCGCGCCGCGACCGGCGCCGCCCCGGCTCGGTGGCTTGCTGCGGGCCCACCTTCGCCACCTCGTTCGGCGCTCCCCCGCCGGTACCGCCGCTTTCCTTCCCCGGCCGGCCGTTCTTGCCTTCGGCACCCGCCGGGCCCGCCTTGGCCTCCTCATCGGCGGCGGCGGCCGCAGCGGCTGCGGCAGCGGCGGCCCGGGCGCGCGCCACCACCTCCTCCGGGACGACGTCCGCGCCCGGGGCGCCAATCGCCGACCGGGCCGCGGCGGCCATCGCGGCCGCATCGGCGTAGCGGTCCTCGGGCTTCTTCGCGAGCGCCCTCGTCACGAGCAGGCGCACCGCGGGCGGGAACGCGGCGGGCAGCTCCGGCGCGGGCTCGCGCACGTGCTTGAGCGCCACCTCCAGCACGCTCTCGCCCTCGAACGGCGGCCGCCCGGTGAGGAGTTCGTAGCCGACCACGCCGATCGAGTACAGGTCGGAGGCCGGCGCGACCCCGCCCTTGCCCTCGGCCTGCTCGGGCGCCATGTAGAGCGCGGTGCCGATGATCGCGTGCGAGGCGGTGATCTTGGTACTGGCGACCGCGCGGGCGATGCCGAAGTCCGTGATCGTGACGTGGCCGTCGGCGCGCACCATCAGGTTCGACGGCTTGATGTCGCGGTGGACGATGCCCTGGCGGTGGGCCGCCTGCAGGGCGTCCAGCGCGGACGCGAGCAGGGCGAAGGCGCGCTCGGGGGACATCGGGCCGTCAGCGGCGAGGACCTGGTCGAGCGGGCGGCCCTCGATCAGCTCCATGACGATGTAGGCGCAGCCCTCGCCGTCGTCCCCGTCGCCGGCGGCGGCCCCGCCGGTGGCGGCTCCTTCGCCCTCCGGGCCGTCCGCACGGCCGGTGCCGCCGGAGGCGCTGCGGCCGCCCGAACCGCTCTCGCCGTAGTCGTACACGTCGACGATCCCGGGATGGTCGATCGCGGCCACCATCTGCGCCTCGCGCCGGAAGCGCCGGACGAACGTGCCGTCCTCGAACAGCGCCGAGTGCAGGATCTTGACGGCGACCTGGCGCGCCAGCACGCCGTCCTCGGCCCGCCAGACGGTGCCCATGCCCCCGCCGCCGATCCGCTCGGTGAGCGTGTAGCGCCCGCCGAGCACGGTCCCCCGTCC
Organism: Kitasatospora sp. NPDC057936; assembly: GCF_042887525.1. Lineage (NCBI taxonomy): Bacteria > Bacillati > Actinomycetota > Actinomycetes > Kitasatosporales > Streptomycetaceae > Kitasatospora > Kitasatospora sp. NPDC057936. The sequence continues at coordinate 47,796 of NZ_JBHVPD010000006.1, read as the reverse complement.
CGTCATCCCCTGCCCCCAGATGTCATGACCCTCCCCAGCGGGCCTTCGGGCACACAGTGTGCCAGAGGGTGCCGCGGCGTCATCACCCGCCGTACGAGCCGGTTCCCTCCGATGACAAGGGCGTTTCGCACACGCTCGGCATACCGGGGCACACGGGTTGCACCGGGAGCCACCGGGCGTACCGGGGCGCACGCGGCGCAGCGGTCACGCCTGGCGCACCGGGCCCTTCGGTGCGCCGGGTGTGCCCGCCGCCCCGGACGCGGCCGGCGCCTCCCCGGGCGTGCCACCTGAGGAACCCGTCGCCTCAGGCGCGCGCCGACTGCCGGGCGTGCTCCGCGACTTCCAGCACGGCTGCCGTCACGGCCCCGGGGTCGTCGGCGTGGATGACGTGGCCGGCGCCGCGCACGACGATGTGGGTGCCGCGGGTCGCACGCTCGGCGATGCGCGACTGCAGGATCGTCCAGCGGGTGCGCAGGACCGCCGGCAGGCCCTCGGTCGCGCTGAGGACGGCCAGCGGCACGTCGGTCGTGCGCGCGGCGGAGCGGCGGCGCCGGATCTCGGACACGGCGAGCGTCATCAACCGGTTCTCGGCGACGGCGGTGCGCCACTGGTGGCGGCCCGGGCGGACGGCCCCGGCACCGGGAGCGACGGCCGACCGGAGCAGTCCGATCCGTACCATCGCGGCCTCGGCGGCGCGGACGGCCGGCGCGTGGAACTCCTCGTGCACCGGATCCACCAGGACCAGGCCTCCGACGAGCTCTGGCCGCTGCCAGCCGACGAGTTGGGCGAGCAGGCCGCCCCAGCCCTGTCCGGCCAGCACGCACGGGCCGTCGCCGAGGTGTTCCACCAGGGCGACCAGGTCGGCGAGTTGGGTCTCCAGGGTGAGGCCCGCGTCGAAGTCGCTCGCACCGAGCCCGGCCCGGTCGTACGCCACGACCCGCCCGAACCGGGCGAGTTCGGGCAGTACGGGCGCCCACGTGAGCGCCGGCGCGCCGCTGTCGGCCACCAGGACGACGGTCGGCCCTCCCTGGCCCGCCTCGACCCAGCGCAGCACCCGGCCGCCGAGGTCCAGTTCGCCCCGGCGGACCCCGCCAGGGACCCGCTCCGACAGGGCCGCCATCGCCGGCGGCACCGCCGCGCCGCCACCGCGCCGCGGGCGCGAGGCCGTCCGGGCGCGCGCAGCCGCCCCCACAGTCATTTCGTGCACAGTCCGGTTCCCCCCTGGAACTCTGGAACATGGTTCGTCGTGATTCGTGATGAATCGCCGCCACAGTTCTCCGTCACGGCTCTCCGTCACAGCTCGCCGTCACAGCCGGCCGTCACGGACAGCGGTCAACGGACCCCCGTCACGGATCGCCGTGACGCGCCGCCCGCCCGATCGGACCGGCCGGCGACCGGCCTGCAGTGCCGGATGCGCGGGTCGGTCCTCACCGCTCGGCGGCGCCGGGCGCCTCCCCGGCCGCCCGTACGAACGGCGGCCCCGGTGGCCCGGACGACATGTGCCGCCGGACCCGACCTTGACCGCCCGGGCACACCGTAACCCGAACACTTCGTGTCCGTCGCGTGAGTAGTACGCAAAGATAAGATGTGAACGACCCGGAACGGACATCCGTGACAAACAGCCGTAGGCTCCCGGCATGCACAGCAGCCTGACCGACCACGCGCGGTGCCTCTACGGCGACGAGTACCGGCCCGAACCGGTCGCACCCGGCCCCTGCACCGAACCGGACCACGACGAGGGCTACTTCGTCGAGTCGCTGACGTTCGCGGACGCCGACACGATCCTGGCCATGCTGCGCGAGCTCTGCCCGTACCTCTGCGACGGTTACCTGCCGGTGCGGATCCGCAACCTCGCCTACCGCCTGGTGCTCCTCCAGCGCCCGGACGAGCCGGAGCTGATGCGCGAGGCGGCCATGAGCCTGGTCCTGCACGGACCGGACTGGGACGACATCGCGGCCGAACTGCGGCGGCGCGCCGACGCACTGGAGGAGAGCGCCGACGCGCCGAAGCCCGGAACCGCCGCCGCCGCTGCCGCTGCGCCGGACGAGCTCGGCTGACGGCCCGGGCGGGAGCCGGGCGAAGGTCCTATCGGGACCAGGCGCTGCCAGATGGCGTCGGACGGTGCCAGGCGGGATCAGACGGTGCCAGGAGGCAGCGTCAGGCGGCGTCAGGCGGCGTCAGGCGGGAAGCGTGCGCTTCAGCAGCTTGAGCAGCGCCGTCCAGTGCCGGGCGTCGGCGGCCTCGTCGTAGCGCGTGGTGTCGGCCTGCGTGTAGCCGTGCAGGGCGCCCCGGTACACCTCGGCGCGGAAGCGGACGCCGGCCTCGGCGAGCGCCTCGGCGAGGCGGGCGATCTGCTCGGGCGGCAGCGACGGGTCGTCGTCGGCGTGGCCGAAGTACAGCTCGGCGGTGATCAGGTGGGCGCCGAGGTGCGGGCTGTCCGGCGTCTCGCGGGCGAGGTTCCCGCCGTGGAAACCGGCCGCGGCGGCGACCCGGTCCGGGTGGGTGGCGGCCATGCGCAGCGCGTGCACCGCACCCCGGCAGTAGCCGGTCAGCCCGACGGGGCCGTCCTTGACGAGCGGGGACTCGTCCAGCCAGGCCAGGTAGGCGTCGGCGTCGCGCCGGTTCACCTCGGGGGTGAGGGTGTTGAGCAGCGGGACGATCTTGTCGAAGAGGGCCGGGTCGTTGTCCGGGTCGATGACCTCGGCGTAGTCGATGACCGGCGCGCGCCCGTGCCGGTAGTAGGCGTTGGGGACGAGGACGGCGTACCCGGCCTCGGCGAGCCGGTCGGCCAGGGCCATCAGGTGGGGCCGGAGTCCGAAGGCGTCCATGTGGACGATGACGGCCGGGTGGGCCAGTGCGTCGTCGGGGTGGACGAAGTAGGCGTCGGCGACGCCGTCCGCCGTCGGGATCTCCACGGTGGTGCCGCGCACGGTCATGTGCTCGCTCTCTGTTCTGCCTGCCGGTCCGGTTGTCGCACCGGTTGTACCGTCTCTCGACGTCGGGCGGCAGGGTAGCCCGTGGGCCGGGGTTTGGCCCGCGAGTTATGCGCCTGCCCGGCCACCGGCTCCGCTTCGGCCGTCCGGGCCGCGGGTCACGGGCGGCGCACCACAGGTCGCGGATGGCGGGTAGCGCGGACGGGAACGACCGTACGACCGGGGCACGTTGAGACCGTCATGGGGATGATCGTGGGAACGGCGGCGGTGGTGGCCGCGATCGTGGGACTGCTGCTGCTCGCGGCGCTGCAGATCCGGGACGAGGCGTCGCCCCGGCGCGGCTCGAAGTCCGGTGCCGGGGGCGCTGCCGGGAGTGGGAGTGGCGGCGGGTTCGGCCTGGGCGGCGGCGTGATGGAGGAACTGCACGCGCTCTTCAGCTCCGGCAAGCAGGTGCAGATCGAGCAGCGCCGGGAGCAATTGGTGCTGCGCGACGACGAGCACGCCGGAGCGCCGCCGAACTTCGGCGTGGACCTGGAGGCGGGCGTGGCGGTACTCACGGCCACGCCGACGCCCCCGGGCGGGGACCGGCCGCCCGGTCAGGCGCCCCAGGTGCGGGAGCAGAGCACGAGCCGGTAGCCGTCCGGGTCGGATATCGTCACGCCGTGCGCGTCCCAGTAGGGGTTGTTGGACGCGACCCGGGTGCCGCCGGCGGCCTCCAGCCGGGCGACGAGTCCGTCGTCCACGGGCGCACCGAGGTAGACGACGAACAGGTCGTCGACGGTCGGGGCCGGTTCCAGCGGGTGTTCCGGGTCGTGGGTGAGCTCGAAGTGCCAGCCTCCGCCCGGCGGGCCGACCATCAGCAGGTCGTGTTCGCCGGGGACGCGCTCGGTGGTGCGCCAGAGCACGTCGAGGCCGAGGCCGCCGACGTAGAAGCGCTCAGCCGCCGCGAGGTCCCGGGAGGGGCGGGCGATCCGCACCCGCGTCGTCGCATCGATGATCATGCGGGTGAACCTAGCAGCCGACACTGACAGCCCGTCGGAGCACCGATCGGGGCACCAACCGGAGCACCAAGTCTCCCCCGGCCGCGGGCGCCGAGCCACGGACCGTCAGAGCCGCGACACCCGCTCCTCGTCGGAGGTGCGCGGACAGGTCAGGCAGGCGAGCGCGTCCGGCGCGACGGCGTAGTAGAGGCAGCAGCCGAGTCGCGTCCGGGTCGGGTGGCACTGGCCGTCGGCGGTGCGCAGACGGCGGAAGTCGGCCGCGCCGGGGAGCGGGAGCGTGCCGCCGGGCAGGACGGCCCCGGCGGCGGCGACCGCCGCGTCCTCCTCGTCGAGCATCCTGCCGAGGTACCAGATCGCGGAGGCCAGGTCGTCCGTGACCATCCCCCACAGCGCGCGGTCCCGTCGGCGGGTGGGCTCGGCGAAGGCGGCGACCAACGGTTCGGCGTGGGCGACGACGGCGGCGCGCAGCTCGGCCCGCAGCTCGTCCTCGCCGAGCGGACCGTCGGGACGGCCGACGTGGCCGCGCGGGCGCAGCGCGAGGTCCCCGGTGGGGGCGTGCAACCAGAGGTCAGCGGGGTCGACGGCCGGGACGCGCCGGGCGAGGTGCCAGGGGCCGGCGATGAGCAGGCAGGCGGACCACACGTAGTGGTGCAGCAGACGTGACGCGGTGACGTGCGGCCGGGCGGCGCGGCCGTGGCGGTCGGCGGTGCGGGCCTCCTCGCCGGCCAGCGCAGCGGCCAGGGCCGACTCGTCGCAGGCCAGTTGGGCGCCGGAGTACCAGCCGTCGGCCGCGGACGGGTCGGGGTCGGCCGGACCGAGTACGCGCAGGACGAGCGCGGGGCAGAGGTCGCGCAGGCGCCGGTAGTCCGCGAACAGCGCGGACGCGGGCGCCGCCGGCGGGACGGGCGGCGTCGGCAGCACAGGCGACACGGGCGACGCGGGCGGCATCGCCGACACGGGCGACGCGAGCGGCATCGCCTCCGCGGGCGCGGCCGCGGGCATGGGTGGTCCGGGGATCATCGAAACTCCCGAGCTCTGCTTCCCGAGATGGGATAAGGTGAGGCTCACCTTACAGACTTTCAAACCGCCCGTGACACACCCGCCCGAGCAGCGCCCCGCCTCACTCCACCGCACCCGCACGGCACCCGGCGCGCGACATGTCCGATTTGTCAACGGTTGACGAACTTAGGCAAAGCTAACCTAAGATGTCGACCCGTGTTGAGAACCGATCCGCCGGCTTCCGCGGCCCCCGCGACGCCCCGGCGCCCTGCGCTCCGGCAGCCCCTGCTGCTGGCCGCGGGCCTGTGCGCGCTCGTGCTGTGCGCCGCGCTGAGCCTCGCGCTCGGCTCGCGCTCCATCCCGCTGTCCACCGTGGCCGACGCCCTGACCGGCACGGCCCACGGCGGTGACGCCGACGTGGTGACGGGCCTTCGGGTCCCGCGCACCCTCATCGGGCTGGCGGTCGGGGCGGCGCTCGGCGTGGCCGGAGCCGTCGCCCAGGGCGTCACCCGCAACCCGCTGGCCTCGCCGGTCACCCTCGGCATCAACGCGGGCGCGAGCCTCGCCGTCGTCGCCGCGATCTACACCCTCGACCTCGCCCGGCCCGCCCAGTACGTCTGGTTCGCCTTGGCCGGCGCGGCCGTCGCCGCCGTCGCCGCGTACGCGATGTCCCGCCGCGGCGGCGACCTCGACCCGGTCCGGCTCGCGCTCGGCGGCACGGTGCTCACCGTCGTGCTCACCTCGTGGACCTCGGCGCTGATGCTGGCCAGTCACCGCACGCTCGACGAGGCCCGGTTCTGGCTCGCCGGCTCGATCGCCGGACGGCAGCTGGACACCCTCACCCCCGTCCTGCCCTTCCTCGCGGTCGGCCTGCTCGGCGCGTTCGCGATCTCCCCCGCGCTCAACGCGCTGGCCCTCGGCGACGAGGCGGCCCAGTCGCTCGGCGTGCCGGTGGCCCGGATCCGGGTCGCCGGCGGGCTCGCCGTCGTCCTGTTGGCGGGCGGCGCGGTCGCCGTCGCCGGACCGGTGGCGTTCATCGGACTGGCCGCCCCGCACCTCGTCCGCCCGCTCCTCGGCAACGACCACCGCTGGCTGCTGCCCGGCTGCCTGATCGCCGGTCCGCTGCTGCTGCTCGCCGCCGACGTGCTCGGGCGGCTCGTGGTCCGCCCGTCCGAGATCGAGGTCGGCATCGTCACCGCCTTCCTCGGCGCGCCGCTGCTCGCGGTGCTGGCGCGGAAGGTGGCCCGGTGACCGCGATCGCCGCCGCCCCGACGGGCGCGCTCACCCGCCGCCGCGTCCGCACCGCCGCCTGGTCGGTGCTGGCCGCCGCCCTGCTCGTGCTCCTGACGGGCATCGCCCTCGGCACCGGGCAGGTCGGCATCTCCGCGTGGGACGCGCTGCGCGCCCTCGTCGGCCAGGGCACGCCCGGGGACGTCCTCGTCGTGCAGGAGTTCCGGGCGCCGCGCGTCGTGTCCGCACTGATCGCGGGCGCCGGGCTGGCCATGGCCGGCTCGATGCTCCAGCGCCTCTTCCGCAACCCGCTGGCCTCCCCCGACACCATCGGCGTCACCGGCGGCGCCTCCTTCGGCGCGGTGCTCATGCTCGCCACCGGCGCCTCGCAGCAGCTGATCCCGCTCGCCGCGCTCGGCGGCGGACTGCTCGCCGCGCTCCTCCTCGGCGGCTTCGCGTGGCGCTCCAAGATGGCCGTGACCCGTCTGGTCCTGGTCGGCCTGGCGGTCCAGCAGGGCCTCGCCGCCGCCGTGAACCTGATGATCGTACGGTTCCCGGCCGAACTCGCCTCCTCCGCGATGCAGTGGACCACCGGCTCCCTCTACGGCCGCACCTGGACCGAGGTCTCGATCGGCGGCACCGCCATCGGACTCACCGCCGCCGCCGTCGTGCTCTGCCAGCGCCGCGTGGCCGTCCTCGACCTCGGCGACGACTCCGCCGGCGGCCTCGGGCTCAACCCCGGCCGTGACCGGATGTGGCTGCTGCTGCTCACCATCACCCTCGCCTCGCTCGCCGCCGCCCTCACCGGGCCGGTCGCCTTCGTCGCCCTCGCCGTCCCACACCTGGTCCGGCTGCTCGCCGGGCCGCCCACCCTCGGCACGCTCGGACTCACCGCCCTCACCGGCGCCGTCCTGCTGCTCGGCGCCGACCTCCTCGTGCTCCACGTGATCCCCGTCCACGGCCTGCCGGTCGGTGCCGTCACCGCCACCCTCGGCGCGCCCTGGCTCCTGGTGCTGATGATCCGCCAGGGCCGGCTTCCCCAGAGGAGCAGCTGATGACCGCCCCCGAGACGCCCCTCGCTGAGAAGACGGCCGTGGTGGAGACAGACGTGGTGGAGACAGACGTGGAGAAGACGGCCGTGGAGAGCACAGGCGCGGAGAAGACAGGCGTGGAGAGCACAGGCGCGGAGAAGACAGGCGTGGATGCGACCGCCGGCGGCACGAACCGCCTCGCCACCCACGGGCTCGGCCTGCGCTACGGCGACCGCGTGATCGTCGACGGGCTCGACCTCGAACTTCCCGGCGGCGCGGTCACCGCGATCGTCGGCCCGAACGCGTGCGGCAAGTCCACGCTGCTGCGCGGACTCGTCCGCCTCCTCGACCCGGCCGCCGGGACCGTCACCCTCGACGGCTCCGACATCCACCGGATGCCGTCCCGGGCCCTCGCCAAGCGGCTCGGCCTCCTGCCGCAGCAGCCGGTCACGCCCGAGGCGATCACCGTCGAGTCGCTGGTGCGGCTCGGCCGCTACCCGCACCAGCGGATGCTGAGCCCGTGGTCCAGGGCCGACCAGGCCGCCGTCGAGGACGCCCTCGCCCGCACCGGCACCGCCGAACTGCGCGACCAGCAGGTCGACCGGCTCAGCGGCGGGCAGCGCCAGCGCGCCTGGATCGCGCTCGCGCTCGCCCAGGACACCGACCTCCTGCTCCTCGACGAACCGACCACCTTCCTCGACCTGCGCCACCAGCTCGACGTCCTCGACCTCGTCGCCGACCTGCACGAGGAGGCCGGGCGGACCGTGGTCATGGTGCTGCACGACCTCGGGCAGGCCGCCCGGTACGCCGACCACCTCGTCGTTCTCAAGGACGGGCGGCTCGCGGCCGCCGGGGCACCGTCGGAGGTGCTGACGGCCGAGCTGGTGGAGGCCGTCTTCCAGGTGCCGTGCCGGGTGGTGCCCGACCCGGAGACGGGCACGCCGCTCATCGTGCCGCGGGCCCGGGAGCGCGCTCGTGCTCGTGCTCGTGCCTCGGCTGCGGTCTGACCTCCCTTTTCCTCTTCCTCTTCCTCCTCCCCTTCCGCTTCCTCTTCGTCCCCCGCTCTCCGCTCGACCCGATCCAAGGATTCCGATGAACCGCCGACTGCCCGCCGTCATCCTCACCGCCACGCTCTCCACCGCGCTGCTCGCCGCCTGCGGCAGCAGCGGGGACGGCGCCAAGGCGGGCGGCGACTCCGCCTCCTCGTCCGCCTCCGCCGGCACCGCCGCGGGCTTCCCGCGCAGCGTCAAGCACGCGGCCGGCACCGCCGAGATCAAGAGCCGGCCCAAGCGCGTCGTGGTCCTGGACAGCGGCGAGCTCGACGACGTCACCCTGCTCGGCATCACGCCGGTCGGCGCCGTCTCCCCGCACATGAAGACCGAGGGCGGCTTCCCGAACTACCTCAAGGACAAGATCAAGGACACCAAGGACGTCGGCCCGATGAACGAGCCGAACCTGGAGCTGATCGCCTCCCTCAAGCCCGACCTGATCCTGTCCTCCAAGGTCCGCCACGCCAAGGTCTACGACCAGCTGAACGCGATCGCGCCGACCGTCCTCGCCGAGACCACCGGCTTCCCGTGGAAGGAGAACCTCGCCCTCTACGCCCAGGCCCTCGGCAAGGAGGACGAGGCGAAGAAGGCGCTCGCCGACTACCAGGCGCGGGCCGCCAAGCTCGGCGAGGAGATCAAGGCGAAGAACGGCGGCACGATGCCGACCGCGTCCGTGGTCCGCTTCGTGGCCGGACCGACCCGCCTGTACGCGAAGGCCTCCTACAGCGGCGTCGTGCTCAAGGACGTCGGCCTGGCCCGCCCGGCCTCGCAGGACGTCGACAAGAACATCGTCGAGGTCAGCGCCGAGCAGATCAACCAGGCCGACGCGGACCTGGTGTTCGTCACGACGGCCGACGACCCGTCGAAGACCAAGGAGAGCGAGGTCCAGCAGACCCCGGTCTGGCAGGGCCTCAACGCGGTGAAGAACAACAAGGTGTTCACCGTCCCGGACGAGACCTGGATGTCCGGCATCGGCGTCCAGGCCGCCGACGCCATGCTCGTCGACATCGCCAAGGCCGCGGGCGTCGAGGCCCCGAAGTAGCCGACGGCGGCCAGCCCCGGCAGCGGGGCCGGCCGGACTGCCGGGACATCCCGGACTCCCGGACTCCCGGACTGCCGGACTGCCGGACTGCCGGCAGCGGGCGGGGGACGGGGGACGGCGAACAGGGGCGGAGTGACAGATGACAGCGAACAGATAACAGATTTCGAAATCTGTTATCTGTCATCTGTTCGCCGTCCGTCGTCGCCCCTCAGGCGCCCCTCCACCCGTCCGCCGCCACTCGCCCGCGACCACCCCAGCGAGGACCTCCACGCCATGCGGCTCTACCTGCTCGCCCTCAATCCCACCGACTCGGTCACCGCCGGTTTCCTGCCCGCCGCCGCCCGGCTCGGGCTCGACGTGACCGTGCTCACCGACTGCGCCGAGCCCCACCGGCGGGCCTACTCCTCTCTGCCGTTCGCCGCCCCCGAGGTGCTGGAGTGCGACGTCCGGGACTTCCGCGCCGTGGTCAGCCTGGTCTCCCGCCACCACGCGCCGGACGCGGTGTTCAGCAACAGCGATCATCTCCAGACCCAAACGGCCCTCGCCGCCCAGTACTTCGGCCTCCCGGCCAAGGACTGGAAGGCCGCACTGCGGGCCAAGGACAAGGGCCAGCTGCGCCGCCACCTCGCCCTCACCGGCCAGGACACCGTCTGGTCCGCCGAGCTGGCCCCCGGCCAGGACCCGGCCGAGCTGGACCCGCCGTTCCCGTGCGTCGTCAAGCCGCGCGAGGGAGTCGCCAGCGAGGACGTCACGCTCGTCGCCGACGCCGCCGAACTCGCCCTGCGCTGCAAGGAGATCCAGCACCGCAGGGCCGGCGCCACGCTGGTCGTCGAAGAGTTCCTGGACGGACGCCTCTGCACCCTGGAGACGCTCGGCGACGGCCGCACCCGCCACGCCCTCGGCGGCTTCCGCACCCGGCTCTCGCCTCCCCCGGACTTCATCGAGGAGGTCCTGGAGTTCGTCCCCGCCCACCCCGCGGCCGTCGTCGCCCAGGTCCTCGCCCAGCTCGACGCACTCGGCGTCGGACTCGGCGCCTGCCACACCGAGTTCGTCGTCCAGCCGGACGGCCGAGCCCGGATCATCGAGGTCAACTACCGTGCCATCGGCGACCAGTGCGACCTCATGCTCGCCGAGATCCTCGGGATCCCGCTCTTCGAGCACATCCTGAGCGTCCACCTCGGTCGCGAACTCCCCTCCGACCTCGCGGATCTGTGCGCCGCGACCCCGCGCCGCGCCCGCAACGAGGTGGTCTGCGCCGACCGCGCCGGCGTCCTCACCGCCGCCCCCGCCCCGTACGACGAGGAGCGCGACGGCGTCCGGCTCGCCTACCGCCCGTTGCGCCCGCTCGGGGAGCGGCACGAGCACTACCGCACCAACCGCGACTACCTGGGCGTCATCTGGGCCATCGGCGAGGACCAGGGCGCCGTCGACGCCGCCGTCGCCCGCTTCCTCGCCGCCAACCGCTGGGAGATCACCCCGTGACCGCCGCCGAGCAGCTCACCCTTCGCGTGCTCTCCGCCCTCGTCCGCGAGGATGTCCTCGGCCTGCGTGCCCGCAGCACGGTCGAACACCGGGCGGACGGCTCCTGGCTCGTCCTCGCCGACGCCACGCTCGCCGTACCCGTCGCCCCCGAGGGCTTCCAGTCCGAGTACGCCGCGCGCCTGCCCCTCGTGGACCTCGCCGGTCGCCAACTCACCGACCTGGACGCCATCGTGGCGAACCTCACCGAGCTGGCCGACCCCGAGGACCGGCCCGGCTGGACGGCCCTCGCCGAGGAGTGCCGCCAGACCCTCATCACCATGGAACTGCACGAGCAGGTCCGACCCGAGGTGCACGCGCGGCTCACCGACCTCTACGGCGCCGACCCGGCCGCCTGGAACGGCGCCGCCGCGAGCCTCGGCCACGACACCCTCGCCGCCTACCTCGACCACCCGGTTTACCCGACCGCCCGCGGCCGGGCCGGTCTCGGCGAGGCCGAACTGCGCGCCTTCGCACCGGAGTTCCACCCAGCCTTCGAGCTGCGCTGGCTGGCCGTGCCCACCGACGCCGTCACCGCCCACGGCGCCGCGCCACTCCCCAGCTGGTGGCCCACCCCGGCCTGGCTCGGCCTCGGCGACGCCTGCCCCGGCGACGGCTGGACCACCCTGCCCGTGCACCCGCTCACCGTCGGCGCCCCGCTCGACGAGGCGCTCGCGGCCACCGGCCTGGCCGGCCGCGCGATCCTCGCCGACCGCCCGTACCTGACCGTCGTGCCCACGCTCTCCATGCGCACCGTCGCCGTCGCCGACGACCCCGCCTGCCACCTCAAGCTCCCGCTCGCCACCGCCAGCCTGGGCCGGCTCAACCGCCGCACCATCAAGCCCGGCACCCTGGTCGACGGCGCCGCCGGACAGCGCCTGATCGAGGCCGTGCTGGCCCGCGAACCGCGCTTCACGGGCCGGATCCTGCACGCCGACGAGCAGACCTACGCCCACGCCGGGCACGAACTGCTCGCCGTGCTGCTGCGCCGCTACCCGGCCGGGCTCGACCAGGCCGTCACGGTCCCGCTCGCCTCGCTGCTGGCACCCGCGCCCGGCGGCCGGCTCGTCATCGACCACCTCGCCGACCGCTTCCACGGCGGCGACCCGGTCGCCCTCTACGACGACCTGCTGGAGCTGCTGTTCGACTGGCAGACCACGCTGTTCGGCTACGGCATCGCGCTGGAGTCGCACCAGCAGAACACCTCCCTCATCCTCGACCAGGGCGGCCTGCGCCTCCTCTACAAGGACGACGACGGCCCGCGTGTCCACACCGGCCGCCTGACGGCCAAGCTCGGCGAACTCGCTCCCGGCGCCGAGGAGTTCGACGACGCACGGATCTTCGGCGAGGACGACCGGGCGCTGACCGACCTGTTCACCACCATCACCGGCCACCTCTGCACCGCCTCCCTCGCCTTCGGCCTCGCCGACCACGGCCGCGCAAACCTCGGGGACACGCTCGCCCTGTTGCGCAAGCGCCTCGCGGAAGCCGTCGACCGCCTCGGACCGGTGGGCGCGCCGCTGCGCACGAGCCTGCTGGACGCCGAACGGCTGCCGGTCAAGGCCATGGTCACCGCGGGCACCCTGCTCACCAAGCAGCGCTCGGGCGCCGCCGACATCAACAAGCACTACACGAGCGGCCCCAACTACCTCCTGGTGAACGGCCTCCCGCGATGACCGCGGACGTGGAGGCACTGCCGCAGCGGAGGCCCGTCGAGGCCGACCGCTCCGACGGGCTCGGCCGCCGTCAGGTGCACGCCGTCGCGGCCTGCTACTTCGTCGCCTCCTTCGCCGCGCTCGGCCTGCCGCCCTACCTGACCGCGATCCTGCCCATGCTCGGCGACGCGCAGGCCCGGTGGGCGGGCGTGCTCTACATCGTGCCGACCGTGTTCAGCGCACTCGGCGCCCCGCTGTGGGGCCGACTGGCCGACCGGTTCGGCCGCAAGCGTCTGCTGCTGCGCGCCCAACTCGGGCTCACCGTCTCGTTCCTGCTCGCCGGTGCGGCCGACAGCCTGCCCGCGTTCACCGTCGCGCTCGTCCTCCAGGGCTTCCTCGGCGGCACCTTCGCGGCCACCAACGGCTACCTCGCCGCCGCGCTCGACGGCCCCCGGCTCTCCCGGGCGCTCACCCTGATGCAGGGCAGCGCGCGAGCGGCACTCGTGGCCGCCCCGATCCTGGTCGGCGCACTGTCCCCGTGGATCGACCCGCACCGCCAGTACCTGGTGATGGCCGTGCTCCCGCTCGCAGCGGCCCTGTTGCTGTTGCGGCTGCCCGAGCCCAAGGCCGCCCGCCGGGCCGAGGTGGTCACCACCGACGCCCCGGCGAGCGAGACCTCGGCCGGACACAGCGCGCCTGTCTCCCTCCGGCCGCTCTACGCCTTCGAGTTCACCTTCGTCTTCGCCACCGTCATTTCCTTCCCCTACCTGATCACGCTGGCCCAGCAACGCCTGCCGGGCGTCTCGGGCATCACCACCGGCGTGCTCTTCGCCCTGCCGCACCTGTGCTACCTGGTGTTCGCGGCCCACACCCACACCCTTTTCCACGCCCGCCCGCACACCGGAATCGCGCTCGGCTTCGCCTGTGTGACCGTCGGCCTCGCCGGACACGCCGTCGCCTACTCACTGCCGGTGTTCGTCGCCGTGCGGCTCCTGCTCGGCGCCGGGCTCACACTCGGCCTGGTCAGCCTCGCCGTCCTGGCCGCCGGAGCCGCCAAGGGCCGCCAGCCCGGCCGGATGTTCGGCACCCTCGAACTCGTCTCCAAGGGCGGTGCAGTCGCCGCCGGCGCCGTCGCCGCGCTGGCCAACGACCGTTTCGGCGCCGCCGCTCCCGTGGTCGCCGGCACCGCCGCCGCCCTGCTCGCCGCCCTCGCGGCCACCGCACTCACCGTCCCGTCCGCCCGCCAGCGCTGGAGTCGCCGATGACCCACGAACTGCCCACCGCCGACGACGCGGTGGCCCACACCCTGCTCAACTGCCTGCTGCGCGAGGTCTCCGCCCCCGAGCACCAGACCGCCGTCACCGACAACCGTCTCCAGATCCGCCTCCCCCGCCGCGGCGTCCTCCTGCGGGCCGCCCTGCGCCGCACCTCCCTGCTCGGCGCGCACCGCTTCAACGGCCCCGTCGAGATCGAACGCTCCGGCGGCTGGGAAGAGTTGGACTGGCGCGAGCTCGCCGAACACGTCCAGGGCGAACTCGAACTGCGCACCGGCACGGTGAACGAGGAGTTCACCGACCAGGTCGCCTCCAGCCACGAAGGCGTGCGCACGGGCCTGGCGGACAGGCCAGCCGCTGGACGGGACCGCTACCTCGACTCCGAGCAGGCCCTGCTCTTCGGGCACCGCTTCCACCCGGCGCCCAAGTCCCGCTCGGCCGCCCGGGGCGACTGGCGCGACTACGCCCCGGAGTCGCGCGCGGCGTTCCGGCTGCGCCACCTGGCCGTCCGCGAGGAACTGCTGGCCGGACACTCGCTCGACGCCGCCTCGACCGCCCTGCTCGACGGGCTCGGCGAGGTGCCGGCCGGGTACCGCCTGCTGCCCGCCCACCCGTGGCAGTACCAACTCATCGGCGATCACCCGCTGTTGCGCGGCGCCCTCGCCAGCGGCGACGTGCTCGACCTCGGCCCGCGCGGCGAGGAGTTCGCCGCCACCGCCTCGGTGCGCACCCTCTACGGCGCTGACGCGTTCCTCAAGTTCAGTCTCAACGTCCGGATCACCAACTGCCTGCGCAAGAACGCCGCGTACGAGCTGACCGGCGCGGTCACGCTCACCCAGGTGCTCGCCCCCGCGCTCGCCGACCTCGCCCGGCGCTTCCCCGACGCCGCGATGCTGCGCGAACCCGCTTACCGCACACTGGCGTTGCCCGGGGCTGACGGCCGACCGGACCAGTCGCTGTTCGAGGGCTTCGGACTCATCGTCCGCGAGGGCCTCGGCGGCGTGCTGCGGCCCGGCGTCACGCCGCTGCTCGCGGCGGCCGTCGCCGACGAACACCCGACGAGCTCCGCACACATCTCCCGCCTGCTGGACGGCAGTTCGGACGGACGCGAGGCCATCGACTGGTGGCGCGCCTATCTGCGACTGCTCATCCCGCCGGTGCTGGCCGCCTACTTCGACCACGGCGTCGTCCTCGAACCGCACCTGCAGAACGTCCTCATCGGCCTCGACGCCGCCGGTCACCCGACCCAGGTGCTCTTCCGCGACCTGGAGGGCACCAAGCTCGTCCCCGAGCAGAACGCCGCCCTGCTCGCGGCACTGCCGCCCGAGGTCGCCGGACCGATGACGTACGACGCCGAACGCGGCTGGGACCGGGTCGTCTACTGCCTCCTGGTCAACCACGTCGCCGAACTGCTCGCCGCGCTCGCCGACCGCCACCCGGAGCTTGAGGGCGCCCTCTGGCAGACGGTTCGGGACACCCTGGAGGAGTACGCGGCCGCCCACGGCCGCCCGCCGCGCCTGCGCGCGCTCCTCGCCGGCGTCCCGCTCCCCGCAAAGGCCAACCTGCTGACCCGCTGGGAGCGCAAGGCCGACCGCGAGGCCGGATACGTCCGACTGCCGTCGCCGCTCGCCGGGTCCGTACTCGCGGAGGCCGCCCGGATGCCCCTCACCGTCCCCGTTGGGAGCGCCCGATGACCGAGTCCGTCCGTCGGCACGTCGCCGAGCTCAGCCCCGACGAACTGCCCGCCTACGTCTACGACCTGGCCGCACTGCGCGACCACGCCGCTGCCGTGCGGGCCGCGCTGCCGGAGCGGGTCGAGCTGTACTACGCCGCCAAGGCCAACCCGGAGGCTCCGGTACTGGTCGCGCTGCGCGAGGCCGTCGACGGCTACGAGGTGTCCAGCGGAGGTGAGTTGGCGCACGTGCGGGCAGCCGTACCCGGCGCTCCCCTCGCCTTCGGCGGGCCCGGAAAGACCCCCGCCGAAATCGTGGCCGCGGTCGACGCGGGCGTACACCGCTGGCACGTCGAGAGCGAGCAGGAGCTCCACCGCCTGGCCGCCGTCCTCGCGGACCGGCCCGGCACGGTGGTCGACGTGCTGCTACGCGTCAACCTCCCGGTCGGGACGGCCACGTTGGACGCCGTGGCGCTCGCGATGGGCGGACGGCCGACACCGTTCGGACTCGACCCGGACCGCGCCGAGGAATGCGTCCGCCTCCTCACCGGCGACGGCCCGATCGGACGGCGGCTGCGGCTGCGCGGGGTGCACGCCCACCTCGCCAGCGGCCTGGCCGCAGCGGACCAACTCGCCCTCGCGGAAGGGATCGTGGAATGGTCGGCCGCTCTGGCCGAGCGGCACGGCTTCCCGCTGGACGAGGTCAACGTCGGCGGCGGCATGGCCGTCGACTACGACGATCCGGGCCACCGCTTCGACTGGACCGCCTTCGGCGAAGGGCTCGCCAAGCTGCTCGACGCCCACCCCGGGCTGACCCTGCGGATCGAGCCCGGACGCGCGCTCACGGCGTACTGCGGCTGGTACGCGACCGAGGTGCTGGACGTGAAGGCCAGCCACGGCGAGGACTTCGCGGTCGTCCGCGGCGGCACCCACCACCTGCGGACCCCGGCCACGCGCGGACACTCGCAGCCGTTCGAGGTCCTGGCGGTGGAGGCGTGGCCGCACCCGTGGCCGCGTCCCGCGGTGAAGACCGGCCGGGCCACGCTGGCCGGCCAGCTCTGCACCCCGAAGGACGTCCTCGCGCGCGCCGCCGAGGGCGCCGACGGCCTGCGGTCGGCGGACCGGGTGCTGTTCGCGATGGCGGGCGCGTACGCGTGGAACATCTCGCACCACGAGTTCCTGATGCACCCCCACCCGGGCTTCCACTACCTGGGCGACTGACCGACGCCGTGAGGCCTCCCGGTGCCCCGGACCGACGCGCCGCGCCGGGGCGCCGGCGGATGACGACCGACGGCGAACAGATGACAGCCGACAGATAACAGATTTTGAAATCTGTCATCTGTCGGCTGTCAGTCGTCACCCCCGCAGGTCACCCCCGCACGGTCGTGCGAAAGTGGTAACCAGCGAAGGGAGCGCGGACGTGCTGATGGACAAGGTGGCGGAGATTCTCGCCGAGGCTTCGGCCGAGGCGGTGGAGCCGCGTTTCCGCGCGCTTGCGGCCGGCGAGGTGATGGAGAAGGCTCCCGGCGAGATCGTGACGGTCGCCGACCGCGAGGCCGAGGCGATCATCGAACGGCGGCTGCGCGAGCTCCTGCCCGTCCCCGTGGTCGGCGAGGAGGCCGTCGCCGCCGACCCCTCGCTCGCCCACGCCCTGCACTCCGAGCCCGCCGTCTGGCTGGTGGACCCCGTCGACGGCACCTCCAACTTCGTCGCGGGCCGCCCCGACTACGCCGTCATGTGCTCCCTCGTCCGCAGCGGCCGGACCGTCGCCTCCTGGATCTGGCAGCCGTCCACCGCCACCGCCTACCGCGCCGAACTGGGCGCCGGCGCCTGGCGCGACGACGCCCGCCTCACCCGCGCACCGGCCCCCCACGACCCCGCCAAGCTGCGCGGCATCGTGAAGAGCCGTTTCCTCGACCCCGACCACCGCCGCCGCCTCGAAGCCAACGCCGCCGCCTTCGGCGAGCTCTCCCCCGGCCGCAACGCCGCCGGCATCGAGTACCCCGACGTCGCCGACGGCCACACCGACTTCGTCTTCTACTGGCGCACGCTCCCCTGGGACCACGCCCCCGGCGGCCTGCTCCTCGCCGAGGCCGGCGGCGTCGCCGCCCGCATGGACGGCAGCACCTACCGCCCCGAGGCCCCCGGCTGCGAGGACGGCCTGCTGGTCGCCGCCGACCCGGAGACCTGGGAGCTGGCCCGCGGCATCCTCATGGCCGACTGAGCCCCTCCACGGCCTCTCCCTCCTCCCCCTCCGACAGCCGCCGAGGACGGCCGGCAGGCCGCCGGAGGCCGGTCACCGCACGACCGCTCACGACACGACCGCTCACGACACGACCGCTCACGACACGACCGCTCACCACACGACCGGAAGCCGCTCCGGCAGCCGCTTGATGAACCCCGGCCGCCACGCCAACTGCTCGGCCGGAAGGGCGAGCCGCAGGGCGGGCAGGCGCTCGACGAGCGCCGTGATCGCGATCTCGGCGTGCGTGCGGCCGAGTGCCGAGGCCGGGCAGAAGTGGCGCCCCGCCCCGAACGCGAGGTGCGGGTTGCTCGTCCGGCCGAAGTCGATCCGCTCCGGGTCGGGGAAGACCGCCGGGTCGTAGTTGGCACCCTCGACCAGGACGAGTACCAACTCGCCGGCCCTGACCATCACGTCGCCCACCTGAACGTCTTCGAGCGCGAGACGCGGCAGGGCATCGCCGATCGACAGGTTGACCCGCAGCAGCTCGTCCACCGCGGCTCCGACCAGCGCGGGCTCGGCCCGCAGCCGGTCGGCGAGTTCGGGCTGCTCGCACAGGTAGACGATCGCGTTGAGCAGGAAGGACGACGTCGAGACGGCACCCGCGCCGAACAGCGACAGCGCGACGGTGGCGAGCAGTTCGTCGCTGACGCGGTCCGACACGTCCGGGGAGCGGCGCAGTTCGGCGAACCGTCCGAGCAGGCCCTCCGTCGGCTCCGGGTCCGCGTTGAGCTGCCCGACCATGTAGCCGAGGTCCTTGTACCAGTTGGGAGTCGCGCCCGCGAACGGCGTCGGGCTGGTGATGAAGGCGACGTCGATGCCGGCCATCAGCCGTCGCCAGTCGTCGGTGGGGATGCCGAGGAGGCGGCAGTGCAGGGCCGCGGAGTAGGGCTCGGTGAAGCCGTCCCGGAGTTCGCCGGGGGCGCCCTGGGCGACGAGCCCGTCGATCAGCCGGTGGGCCTCGGCCCTGAGCCAGCCGTCGAGTTCGCGGTCGGCGCGCGGGGAGAGCGTCTTCATGACGGCGTTGCGCAGCCCGGCGCTGTTGATGTTGCCCATGTTGTTGACGACCTCGGGCGGGATGGTCAGCGCGTACTGGCGCGGGACGCCGGGGTTGGCGGTGTCCTTGAGACTGAACCGCTCATCCTCCAGCACCTGCTTGGCGAGCGCGTGGCTGCTGACCAGCCAGGCGGGATCGCCGGTCAGGGTACGGACCTTGGCGATCGGCCGCTCCTCGCGCAGTACGGCCACCTCCGCCGGGAGGACGTCCCCCCGGCGCGGGAGCGGGAACTCGGCGTACGGGCACGTGCCGCCCTGCGGTGCGCCGTTCGACGTGGCGGGCTCGGTGGTCACCGGGTCGGTGACGGTCATGGGTGTGGCTCCTCGGAGAGATGGTTCGAGCGGCTTGGGATCGGTCAGGCGGCGCGCGCGGGCAGCGCGGGCTCGGCGTCGAGCGAGGCACTGGGCACGACATCGGACCCGATGTCGGACCCGACGTCGGACCCGATCTCGGACGGGGCCGCGGACGGGACCTCGGACGCGGTGCCGGTCCGCGTCGCGGCCGGGCGGATCACCGCGTAGCCCTGGCCGGGCACGGCGCGCAGGCCCTCGTCCCGGCCGAACAGGACGGGGGTGAGCGGGAGTTGCATGTGGTAGCAGGTGACGGACGAGGGCACCCCCAGCAGGGCCGGGGTGTCCAGGAAGAACGGCAGCTCGGCGGCGATGTACTGGATTCCGGCGGCGAGTTGGGGCTCGCTGGGCGCGAGGCCCTCGTCCAGTCGGGCCGCCAGGAAACCGCGGGCCATGCCCTCGGCGGCGTCGCGGAAGACCCGGTCGGCGTGGAGGGCCTCGACGATCTGCCCGTGCAGCCGCCGGTACACGGGGTCGCCGGCGAAGGAGGAGAGGGCGTGCACCCGGACGTCGTCCCGGCGCCCGGCCTCCTCGACCCCGCGCTCGATCCGCCGAGCCGTCGCCTTGACCTCTTTCAGGGCGCGGCGGCCGGCGTGTTCGGGGGTGTAGCCGAAGGACTCGAACTGGGCGCTGACGTGCAGGTCGGCGTAGACGATGTCGGTCCGCTCGAAGAACTGACGCCCCCACCCGAGGAGTTCGGTGATCCGGCGGTGGCTGAAATAGCTGTTGCCCGGGCTGACGCCGATGAGCAGGTGTTCTCCGCGGCGCCAGATCTCACGGCACCGGGATGAGTACGGCAGCGCCTCGTACGGGGCCGGGAATCCGGCCGGGCACCCACCGGCTCCGGCGGTTATCGGGGCTTCGTCCAGGAGGGATTCACGCATGCCTTGCCTCCGCTTCACAGCGATCGTCACAGGACCGTCTTCAGGGGGAATTACCGCGATTCACAGAAGTGCACGGCGGGTAGGCGGAGTTCACCCCTAGGTGCGGGTGGACCCGTCGCAGTGGAGGATGCGCGCCTGGTCAGGCGGCCTGACCCGAGATGCCGTGTGCGCATGGTGGGGCGGCGACCACCCGAAGTTACCGCCGCCGTTCGGGATCTCCGCAAGCCCTGCACAGGGGTTGGCGAAATGTGATCAGCGGTCGGCCGAAATCAGCCTGTACAGCCATCCGGAGTGTGTCCACGAAGATATGGCGGAGGCGGGCGAATATCGCCCGGACAGCCTCTCACACCAGTGTGCCTTCCTCCAACGCGGCGACGGGAAAAGGGATTTGTTTTGGAATCGCCGCCCCCTCGGCCCCACCGCGCCGGCCGACTCGGCCGTCTCGGCCGGCCCGGAGCGCCCGCCCTCAGCCGACCGGTTTCCCGGCGACCCGGCCGGCCGGTTCCCCGGCGCCCTAGCCGGCCCGTTCCCCGGCCACCTTGCGGCCCGCCTTGACCACCTCGCGCAACAGGGCGCCGACCTCCCCCGGCGTGGTGTGCGGGTTGAGAAGCGTCAGTTTCAGCCGGACCCTCCCGGGACCCTCCCCCGGCAATTCGGTGCGGCCGACCACGGCCCGTCCGGTGCGCAGCAGCAACCGGCGTAGCTGCCCGTTGAGTTCGTCGACCGCCTCGCCGTCCGTGAGGCCGCGCGGGCGGAAGCGGAACAGGACGGTCGTGAGGACGGGCTCGCCGTGGAGTTCCAGGGACGGTTCGGCGCGGACGACCTCGGCGGCGGTGCGGGCGAGGTCGTGGCAGGCGTCGACGAGCCGGCCGAGCCCGTCCCGGCCGAGGGTGCGCAGCGTGACGGCGATCTTGAAGGCGTCGGCGCGGCGGGTGGTGCGCAGCGAGCGGCCGAGGAGGCTGGGGTAGCCGGCGTGTTCGTCGTCGACGGGGTTGAGGTACTCGGCGCGGCGGGCGAGGGAGACGTAGGTCTCGGCGCGGCGGACCAGGAAGACGCCGGCGGCGGCGGGTTGCCAGCCGAGCTTGTGCCAGTCGAGGGAGACGGAGTCGGCTCGGGCGATGCCGTCGAGGAGCGGGGCGAGGCGGTCGGAGAGGAGGGCGCCGCCGCCGTACGCGGCGTCGACGTGCAGCCAGGAGCCGTAGCGTGCGGCGAGGTCGGCGGCGGCGTGCAGCGGGTCGATCGCGCCGGTGTCGGTGGTGCCGGCGGTCGCGACGACGGCGATCGGGGTGTGTCCGGCCCAGGCGGTCTCGGCCAGGGCGCGTTCCAGCGCTTCGGGCTCCATGCGAAGTTGGCGGTCGACGGGGACGGCGACGACGGACCGCTCACCGAGGCCGAGCAGGGCGGCGGCGCGTTGGACGGAGAAGTGGGCGGCCTGGGAGGCGATGATGCGCGGGCTGGCGCCGGCCGGGATGCCGTCCAACTCGACGATGCCGTCGAGGCGTTGGTCGCGGGCCAGCATGAGGCCCATGAGGTTGGACTCGGTGCCGCCGGAGGTGAGGACGCCCGCGGCGCGGGCGGGGTCGTAGCCGACGAGGGCGGCGAGTTCGGCGAGGATCGCGGTTTCGACGGCGGTGGCGGCGGGGGCCTGGTCCCAGGAGTCCTGGGAGGGGTTGAGGGCGCTGACGGCGAGGTCGGCGGCGGCCGCGACGGCGAGTGGCGGGCAGTGCAGGTGGGCGGCGCAGGCGGGGTCGGCCGGGTCGGCGGCGCCGTAGGCGAGGAGTTCGGTGAGGCGGGCGAGGGCGCCGCGGCCGTGGGCGCCGGAGAGGCCGTCGGCGACGAGGGCGGTGAGCTCGGCGGGGCTTCCGGCGGGGAGCGGGCCGGCGCGCAGGCCGGTGCCGGCGTCGAGGGCGTCGAGAACGGTGGCGAGCAGGGGGCCGAGCGCGCCCGGTCCGCCGGCGCCGCCCGCGAGGGCGTCCAACGGGGAGGCCGCGTCGGGGAGTTCGTGGTCGGGCTCGCGGCCGGAGTCGTCGTCGCGCCGAGACCCGAGCCCGCGCTCGGGCTCGTACCCGCTCTCGTCCCCCGGTTCCCGGTCGTGCGCGGGCCCGGAGCCGGCCCCCGCGCCGGTCACCTGCCCTCCCGTACGCTCTCGGCGCCCCGGGCCGCCACCGCATCGTCCCGGCCCGACGCCGGCGATCCCGCCGACCCGCTCACACCGGCCGATCCCGCCGATCCCGCCGCAGCGGACGAGGGCGTCGAACTCACCGAACTCACCGAGGCGATCGCGTCGGCGAGCCGGTCGAACACGGCGGCAGCCTGTTCGTCCGTGATGGTGAGCGGCGGGAGCAGCCGCAGGACGGCGTCGTGGCGCCCGCCGAGTTCGACGATCAGGCCGCGTTCCAGGCAGGCCTCGCGGACCCGGACGGCGAACGCCGGGTCGGCCGGGCGCGCGCCGCACGAGTCGGGCTCGGCCGCGGCGTCGACGAGTTCGACGCCGAGCATCAGGCCGCGCCCGCGGACGTCGCCGATGGCGGGCAGTTCGGTGGCGAGGTCGCGCAGCCGCGACGTCAGTCGGTCGCCGACGACGGCGGCGCGCTCGGCGAGGCCGTGGGCGGCGACGTACCGCAGGGTGGCGGCACCGGCGGCCATGGCGAGGGTGTTGCCGCGGAAGGTGCCGGTGTGGGCGCCGGGCCGCCAGCCGTCGTAGTCCTCGCGGTAGACGACGACGGCGAGCGGGAGGCTGCCACCGATGGCCTTGGAGAGCACCATGGCGTCCGGGACGACGCCGCTGTGCTCCACGGCCCACATCCGCCCGGTACGGCCGACGCCGGTCTGCACCTCGTCGACGATCAGCGGGATGCCGCGCTCGGCGGTGATGCGGCGCATCGCGCGCAGCCAGCCGTCGGGGGCGGGCACGACGCCGCCCTCGCCCTGGACGGCTTCCAGGACCATGGCGGCGGGGGTGGTGACGCCGCCGGACGGGTCGTCCAGCAGCCGTTCGACGTAGGTGGCGGAGAGGTCGGCGCCCGCCTCGCCGCCGACACCGAACGGGCAGCGGTAGCCGTACGGGTAGGGCAGCCGGACGACGTCCCCGCCGCTCGGCAGGGGCTCCTTGACGGCGGTGTTGCCGGTGAGGGCGAGGGCGCCGGCGGTCATGCCGTGGTAGGCGCCGGTGAAGGCGAGGGCGCCGGAGCGGCCGGTGGCGGTCTGCATCAGCTTGAGCGCGGCCTCGACGGCGTCCGTCCCGGCCGGACCGCAGAAGTGCACCCGGGCGCGGGCGGCGAACTCCGGGGGCAGGCTCTCGAACAGGGCCGTGGTGAAGTCGTCCTTCTCGGCGGTGGCGAGGTCGAGCAGGTGCAGCGGCGCGCCGCTGTCGAGGGTGCGGCGGATCGCCTCCAGCACCACCGGGTGGTTGTGCCCGAGGGCGAGCGTCCCGGCACCGGAGAGGCAGTCGAGGTAGCGCCGCCCGTCCGCGCCCTCGACGGTCATGCCGTTCGCCCGGACGGGGACGATCGGGAACGAGCGGGCGTACGTCCGGGCGGAGGACTCGCGGACGCGCTGGCGGCGCAGGACGGCCTCGCCGGGCGCCTGGGCGGGAATGGCGGCGAGCGACAAGACATACCCCCAGGAGAAGTTAGGTAAGCCTAACTTTATCGCCCCTGACCTGGCCGGACGCCCCGGGGTGCCCGGAACCACCCAACCGGGTGAACCTCCCCGCCCTCCCCAACGAGTGCCCGGGCGAGCGGTCACGGCCGCACGGCGGATTTCTTTTTCCGGGGCGTTGCGCCGCTTTCTTTTCCGGGGCGTTGCGCCGCCGACTCCCGGCCGGCTCTCGGGGGCTCCCCGCACGCCAGGTCCTCCGGGGCGTCACGCGCGGCGCCCGGCCGACCCGTCCCCCGCCTTCCAGCGGTAGCAGAGCTCCGGCCGCCCGACGCTCCCGTACTGCGGCTCGCGCACGGCGAGCCCGATGTCGACGAGGTGTTCGAGGTACCGGCGCGCGGTGATCCGCGAGACCCCGGCGGCGGCGCCCGCGGCGGCGGCCGACAGCCCGGTCGCGGCCTCGCGCAGCACGCCCGCGACGGTGTCGAGGGTCGGCGCGCTGAGGCCCTTGGGCAGGGCGGTCCGCTCGGGCGTCCGGAGCAGGGCGAGCGCCTGGTCGACCTCGTCCTGGCCGGTCGCCTCGCCGGTGCGGCCGAGGCTGTCCCGGTAGCGGGCGTAGCGTTCGAGGCGGTCGTGCAGGGCGGCGGCGCTGAACGGTTTCAGCAGGTACTGGACGACCCCCGCCGAGACCGCCTGCCGGACCATGGCGAGGTCGCGGGCCGAGGTCACCGCGATGATGTCGGTGGTGTGGCCGGCGGCGCGCAGCGTGCGGCAGAGCTGGAGGCCGTGGCCGTCCGGCAGGTAGAGGTCGAGCAGGGTGAGGCCGACGGGGGTCCCGGCGGCGCGGGCGCGCTCCAGGAAGCGCAGCGCGTCGGCGCAGCTGTGGACCGTGCCGACGGCGCGGAAGCCGGGCTCGCGCTCGACGTAGAGGGTGTGCGCGGCGGCGGCGACGGGGTCGTCCTCGACGATCAGCACCGGGATGCCGGGGGCCCGGGCCGGGGCGGCGGCCCCGGAGGCGTCCGGCGGCCCGAAGCCCGCGGTCACGAGACCACCTCCGCCGCTCTCTCCGCCTTTCCCGCGACGGTGGTCTTCCCCGCGCCTCCGACCGTCCCCGCGCCTCCGACCATCCCTGCGCCGACTGCCGCCCCTACGCCGCCTGCCGCCCCTGCGCCACTCGCCAACCCTGCGCCGCCTGCCGACCCCGCTTCGCCGGCCTTCCCCGCGAGGGGCAGCCGGACGGTGAGCACCGCACCGCGCTCGCGGCCGACCTCGACGGTGCCGCCGTTGCGCCGCGCGGCCTGCGCGACGAGGGCCAGTCCGAGGCCGTGACCGCGGCCGTCTTGCTTGGTGCTCCAGCCGCGCCGGAACACGTCCTCGACGGCCGCCGGGTCGATGCCCGCCCCGGTGTCGGCGACGCGCAGCACCAGGTGGTCGTCCGCGTCGTCGATCCGCGCCGTCACGGTGACCTCCGGCGGGACGGGGCTGTCGGCGACGCCGGCGATCGCGGCGTCCACGGCGTTGTCGATCAGGTTGCCGAGGACGGTGATGAGGTCGCGGGCGGAGAGACCGGGCGGCAGGACGCCGTCGTCGATGCGGCTGTCCTCGGCGAGGGTCAGCTCCACGCCGCGCTCGGCCGCCTGGGCGGCCTTGCCGAGCAGCAGCGCGGCCAGGACGGGCTCGCTGACGGCGGCGACGACCCGGTCGGTGAGCTGCTGGGCGAGGGCGAGTTCGGCGGTCGCGAACTCCACCGCCTGTTCGTGGCGCCCGAGTTCGATCAGCGAGACGACGGCGTGCAGCCGGTTGGCGGCCTCGTGGGCCTGTGCGCCGAGCGCCTCGGTGAAGCCGCGCACGGAGTCCAACTCGCCGCTGAGCGACTGAAGTTCGGTGTGGTCGCGGAGGGTGACCACACGGCCGAGGCCGGTGCCGATGGTGGAGGTGTTGAGGACGACGACCCGTTCGGCGGTCAGGTGCACCTCGTCGCGGACCGGCCCGTCGCCCAGCACGGCCGCGACGAGCGCCTCCGGCAGGCCGAGCCCGGCGACCGGCCGCCCCTCCACCGTCCCTTCCAGGCCCAGGAGTTCGCGGGCGGCATCGTTGCACAGCACCACCCGGTGGGCGCGGTCGAGCAGGACCAGGCCCTCGCGCACCGAGTGCAGGGTCGCCTGGTGGTACTCGTAGAGGTGGCTGAGTTCGGCCGGGCCCATGCCGTGGGTGTGCCTGCGCAGACGGGAGTTGGCGAGGTACGTCCCGGCCCCGCCGACCGCGAGCGCGGCCACCGCCACCCCGACCAGCGCCAGCAGCGGGCCGGTCAGCTGCTCGGAGATGCTCTCCAACGTGATGCCCACGCTCACGAGCGCGATCACCCGGTGCTGCTCGTCCAGGACCGGCGTGACCACCCGTACCGACGGGCCGAGCGTGCCGGTGTACGTCTCGCTGCGGGTCTGCCCGGCGAGCGCCCAGTCGATGTGACCGAGGAAGCGCTTGCCGATCTGCTCCGGCAGGGGGTGGGTCCAGCGCACGCCGTCGGTGTTCATGACGGTGATGAACGAGACCCCGGCGTCGACGCGGACCTGCTCGGCGTACGGCTGGAGGACGGCGGTCGGGTCGGGCCCGGCGACGGCGGCGCGGACGGTCGGCGAGTCGGCGACCGCGTGGGCGACGGCGGTCACCTCGCGGCGGGCCGCCTCCTCGGTGCGGTCGGCGGTGAACAGGTACGCGAGCACGGCACCGCCCGCCACCACGGCGGCCACGATGACGACCTGGACGGCGAACAGCTGTCCGGCCAGGCTGCGGACCAGGCGGCGCGGGTCGCGGAGCAGCCGGCGCGGCGCGGTGGCGGTGGGGGTGCGCACGGACATGCCTGCCAGTGTGCACCACGGCTCCGCGGACCCCGGGGGCGCGCGCTCCGCGACGGGACGGGTGCGGGTGCGGGTGCTGATGCGCCTTTGCGAACTCTATGAACGCAAACGTGACCTCCATCACTCCCGGGCCTGATAGTCGGAGCGGCCCACCACCCGGGGCCGCCAGGACTGCAGGGCGAAGGAGCCGCAGATGTCGATCGCTGGAGCCGCAAAGCCTTCGGGGGGCAGACGCGAGGAGGAGCCGGACGGGCGCCGCGCACCGGAGGGGGCCGCGCAGCCTCCCGCCGCGAAGCGGGACCGCACCCACTACCTCTACCTCGCCGTCATCGCCGCCGTGATCGCCGGCGTGGTGGTCGGCCTGACCGCCCCGGGGTTCGCGGTCGAGCTGAAGCCGATCGGGACGGGCTTCGTCAACCTGATCAAGATGATGATCAGCCCGGTCATCTTCTGCACGATCGTGCTCGGCATCGGCTCGGTCACCAAGGCCGCCAAGGTCGGCAAGGTCGGCGGACTGGCCATCGGCTACTTCCTCGCCATGTCGACGGTCGCCCTCGCGATCGGGCTCGTGGTCGGCAACCTCCTGGAGCCCGGCAGCGGCCTGCACCTGACCGCCGCGCTGGCCAAGTCGGGCCACGCGCAGGCGGCGGCCGGCGGCGCGCAGTCCACCTCCGACTTCCTGCTCGGCATGATCCCGAACACCCTGGTCTCGGCCCTCACCGAGGGCAAGGTGCTGCAGACCCTGCTGGTCGCGCTGCTCGTCGGCTTCGCCCTTCAGGCGATGGGGCACGCCGGCGCCCCGGTGCTCCGCGGCGTCGAGCACGTCCAGCGGCTGGTGTTCCGGGTCATGGCGATGATCATGTGGGTCGCGCCGATCGGCGCGTTCGGCGCCATGGCGGGCGTGGTCGGGGCGACCGGCACGGCGGCGCTCAAGAGCCTCGCCGTCATCATGATCGGCTTCTACGTCACCTGCGCCCTGTTCGTCGTGGTGGTGCTCGGCGCGCTGCTGCGACTGGTCGCCGGGGTCAACGTGTTCGCGCTCCTGCGCTACCTCGGCCGCGAGTTCCTGCTGATCCTCTCCACGTCCTCGTCCGAGAGCGCGCTGCCGCGCCTCATCGCCAAGATGGAGCACCTGGGCGTCAGCCGTCCGGTCGTCGGCATCACCGTGCCGACCGGCTACAGCTTCAACCTCGACGGCACCGCGATCTACCTCACCATGGCGTCGATCTTCATCTCCGAGGCGATGGACAAGCCGATGTCGATCGGCGAGCAGCTGTCGCTGCTGGTCTTCATGGTGATCGCCAGCAAGGGCGCGGCCGGGGTCACCGGCGCCGGGCTCGCCACGCTGGCCGGCGGACTGCAGTCGCACAAGCCCGCGCTGGTGGACGGGGTCGGGCTGATCGTCGGCATCGACCGGTTCATGTCGGAGGCCCGGGCGCTGACCAACTTCGCGGGCAACGCGGTCGCCACCGTCCTGATCGGACGCTGGACGGGCGAGCTCGACGCGGAGCGAGCGCGCCGGGTGCTCGCGGGCGAGCTGCCGTTCGACGAGCGGACGCTCATCGACACGCACGGCGGCCAGGACGCGGCGCCGACGGCCGTGAGCCCCGCTCCGGCGCCCGAGGGCGCGCCGGCGGCGAGCGCCGCCCCGGCGGCCGCCTGACGGCCTCACCCCTGACACCCCCGGCCCGGCGCCGCTTGATCAACCCCCGGAACGGCGCCGGGCCGGGGATGCCGCCGAGGGCTGAACGGCGGCAACCGACAGCTGACAGATAACAGATTTCAACATCTGTTATCTGTCAGCTGTTATCTGTTCGCCGTCCGATGTTCGCCGTTCACCCTTCGCCGTCCGCTGTCGGCCGCCGGCCACCGCGCCCGCCACGCCCACCGCGAATCCCGCCGTCACAACTCCTCGGACCCGCTGACCGCCCACGCGAGCCCGCACGCCGGATCCTCCAGGACCAGGTGCAGGTGCCGCAGACCGTCCGCCGGCTCGCACCACGTGAAGCACCGCATCCGGGCCACCAGCGCGTTCACCTCGCCCCGGTCCGGGCCGTCCGCCCCCGCCATCGCCCCCAGCGCCCGCCACAGCGCGAGCCGCCCGTGCGCCGTGCCCCGCGCCGGATCGACCGCCCCCGCCTGCACCAGCGCGGGCACGGCGAGCGCGAAGGGCAGGTACCCGCCGGTCACCAGCCCACTGCGGGCCAGATGGGCGGCCGCCTGCGGCGCCGGGCCGCGCACACAGGCCACCTCCGCCCAGTCCACCAGTTCGGCGAGCACCCGGGTGGCCCGCTGCCCGCGCAGTCGCCGCCCCGGGTCGGACAGCGCCACGGGCCCGAGGCCCTCCCGGCTGGCCGGCAGCGTCAGCACCGCGCTGCGCGCACCCCCTCGGGGCAGGTAGTCGCGGACCCGCACCCCCTCGCCCCACCCCGCCGCCTCCCACGGCTCCAGCACCATGGGCACGCCCTCCGGGTCGGGCTCGGCGCCGTAGGACAGGTCCTCGCCGATCAGCACCCGCGTGTGCGCGACGAGCCGCCGCACGCGCGCCGGGACGAGCAGCGGCGCCAGCCTCAGCCACGAGTGCCGGGTCGCCAGCACCTCCCAGAGCGGTCCCGCGTCGTGGTCGCCCGGCCCGGCGACGGCACCCGGCCCACCGTCCCGGTCGAACAGCCGCACGGCCACCTCCGGCGGTGCCGCGTACGCGATCAGATGGCCCAGCGGCGCGGCCTCCTCCGCCCCGAAGAGCTCGCCGCAGCGTGCCACCGCAGCCGCTCGGGCCCGCCGGTAGGCGGCCAGCAGTTCGGGCCAGCGGCCCTCGTCGGCCAGGGCGCGCATACGGCGGTCCTCGTACGTGATCACGATTTTCAGCGTACGGGCCGGGACGTCACATCAGCTGACTTGCCGTCAGTTCGGTGCGTCGGAGCACCACGCACACCGCCCCCGCAGCCGGCCTCACCAGCCTCCCCGCCCCGGCCGACGCCCCTGTGGCCGCGCTCGCCCGCCGCCGCCCGCTCGCGCTCGACGACGGCGCGCAGGCGCACGTGGGCGCGGCGCCGGGTGACCGCCAGCGTGCTGCGGTGGAGGCC
Organism: Kitasatospora sp. NPDC057936; assembly: GCF_042887525.1. Lineage (NCBI taxonomy): Bacteria > Bacillati > Actinomycetota > Actinomycetes > Kitasatosporales > Streptomycetaceae > Kitasatospora > Kitasatospora sp. NPDC057936. The sequence goes on along the minus strand of NZ_JBHVPD010000006.1, from coordinate 18,318 downwards.
GAGGAGCTCCGCGGCCTCGTCGACGCTGTAGCCGTCGAGGTCCACCAGGACCACCGCCCTGGCCTGCTTGGCCGTCAGGCAGCGCAGCAGCCGGACCACCTCCCACCGCGCCTGGAGCTCGGCCATCCCGCCACCCGACGGATCGGCCGCCACGCGCTCCCGCTCCCGCTCCGCCGGTTCGGGCACCGTGACGCGGCGCCGCTCCCGCCGCCACTGGTCGCGCAGGATGTTCGCCATCGTCGTGAACACGTAGGCGTACGGCTGCGGATGGCCGAGGAACCGCTCCGGGCGCCGGGCGATCCGCAGGTACGCGTCGTGGACGATGTCACCCGCCGCGAACGGGCTCCCGGTGAGCGAGGCGGCCGCCTGGTGGAGCCTCGGCAGCATTTCCGTGAACACCCGGTTGAAATCGGTCGGTTCGCCGACCGGATCACGTCCGCCGGCACATCGATCGGTCAATTCCGCCATGCCGCTCTCCCCGGAAATCGGCACCCGAACACCCAGCTGGAGCCCGCCCCAACCAGGCGCACACATGTGACTCAGCTCACATCATAGTTCGTCGTCTCACTGTACGCGCTCAATCGTGTGCAACGCGTCATCGTCCGTACGGAGAACGGGAATTCGCCACAGAACACCGGCTCGAACCGGCTCCCGCCGACACTCCCGTGCTCCGGACGGCCTGGACACTCCGCCCGATTCGAACGACCGAGCGAGGAGAACCACCATGCCGGGTCGCATCGCCAGGAAGATCACCACGGTCGGGGCCGCGGCCACCGCCGCCCTCGGCATCCTCGGGACGACCACCCTGCCCGCCGCCGCCGACCCCGCGGCCGACCAGACCATCACCGCCGGCCCGAACTCCGCCGCCGACGCCGCCACCGCCTCCTACCACTGCGTCATCACGGCCAACTACGGCTGGCGCTGGGAGGGGAAGTGCGACATCTACTCGGGCGAGCTGCGGACCATCACCTACTGCGCCAACGGCACGTCCAGCACCGGCCTGTGGATCGGCGCGCGGCCGCAAGCGTGGGACGTGTGGGGCAACTGCCCGAACTCGACCTGGACCCGCGTGCTGTTCCAGAGCCGGGGCTGATCCCCGAAACGCGGGTCCGACCGTGGGTGCCGCACCGACCGGGCGGCACCCGGCCCGCACACCTGCCGCGTCCGTACGCGGGCACCCTCAGGCCGCCCGGTCGTGCCGGCCGGGGTCCGCGGACGCGGGCGCGGCAGGCGCCGGGAACTCCTCGATGGCGAGTTCGCCCGCCGTGCGACGGCCGGCCCGGTCCTGCGCGGGTGGGGAGAGCGCGACGAAGGCCGCGGCGAGGAAGAGGAAGGAGCCGAGACCGACGGCGAGCGGGAAGATGAACTCCATGGGGCTCGCGCCGCCGGGGCCGGTCCGGGTGGGCTCGGGGTGAACGTGGACGGCGGCCATGCCCGTGTAGTGCATGCAGCTCACCGCGAGCCCCATGACCAGCGAGGCGGCGGCCGCCGCGAAGCCGTTGCGGATGGTGACGGCGGCCCAGAGCGCGGCGGTGGCGGCGCCGACCGCGACCAGGACCGACAGCGCGACCGTCCCGGAGTCGTAGCGCAGGCCGGCGCGCATCCGCACGGCGGCCATGCCGAGGTAGTGCATCGCGGCGACGCCGAGGCCGGTGATGAGGCCGCCGACCAGGAGGGCGGGCCCGCGGGGGCCGCGGTAGGCGACGACGGCCAGGCCCAGCCCGGTGACCAGCACCGCGACCAACAGACTCAGGACGGTCAGCGGGACGTCGTAGCGCAACTCGGTGCCCACGACGGCGAAGCCCGACATGGCGACGAAGTGCATCGCCCAGATGCCCGAGCCGATCGCGGCGGCGGCCGTCAGGAGCCGGTTCCTGCGGGCGACGCCGGTCGCGGCGAGGCCGCGCAGGGTGCAGCGCAGGCCGAGCGCGGCGCCCGCGCAGGCCAGGACGTACGAGAGCGTGGGTGTCAGCCAGCCGGAGCCGAGGTGGTTGACGCTTCCCATGGGACCTCCGGTCGACCCGTCCCCGTCATATGCCGGACGCTCATGCGACCCCGGTCCGGGATGCGTGGGACGCTACCGAGGACCGGCACTGGCCAGCGGAAGATCCGAAAAGCTGCCCGCGGGGCGGGAACCGTGTGCTCGAATGGGTCGGTTCTGCGCCCCGGGACGATTGGGCCCGGACAGCCCGGCGGACCGGCGGGCGCGCGAGCGGCGAACAGCGGGCGGAGAATGGCGGTCCGCGAACGGCGAACAGGTTTCAGATAACAGATGACAGATGTTGAAATCTGTTATCTGTCATCTGTTCGCCGGCCCCCGCCCCCTTGGCCCCTGCCACCCCTCACCCGATCACCGCGGCGTCACCCGGATCCTCATCGGGCTCGCCGTCCGCAACGTGATCCCCTGGGCGAGCGCCACCCGGTGGTCGACCACCTCCAGATCGAAGTCCCGCAGCAGCACGCCCAACGCCAGCACCGCCTCCAGCATCGAGAAGTGCTGCCCGATGCACGCCCGCGGACCGCCCCCGAACGGGAACCACGCGTACCGGTGCCGCCCCTTCTCCCGCTCCGGCAGGAAGCGGTCCGGGTCGAAGCGGTCCGGCTCCTCCCAGTGGTCGGGGTGCCGGTGGGTGACCCACGGCACCACGAGCACCTGCGAGCCTCCCGGCAGGACGTGCCCGCCGATGACCGTCTCCTCCACCGAGCGCCGCCCGATCAGCGAAGCCGCCGGGTAGAGGCGCATCGCCTCCTTCAACACCCGCGTGATGTACGGCAGTTCCTCCAGGTCCGCGGCAGTCGGCGCCCGACCGCCGAGTACCTTCTCCGCCTCCTCCTGCGCGAGCCGCCGCTGCTCCGGGTGCCCGGCGAGCAAGTGCAGGGCGAAGGCGAGCGAGGTCGCCGTCGTCTCGTGCCCGGCGAGCAGGAACACCAGGACCTGGTCCCGGAGTTCGTCCCGGTCCAGCTGCTCGCCGTCCTCGCCGCGCGCCTGCTCCAGCAGCGTCAGCAGGTCGTCCGCGTCGGGGTCGGCACCGCGCACCGCCCGGTCGGCGATGATCCGGTCGCAGACCGCGTACAGGTCCCGCTGCGCCCCGACGCCCCGCCGGTTGCCCGGGGTCGGCCAGTGGCGCGGCAGGCGGATCGGGGCGACGCCCCGGTCCTGGACGTAGGCGCCGAGGATCGGGAAGCTGCGGTGCACGACCGCCACCGCCTCCTCCACGTCCGCGCCGAACAGGATCCGCGACACCGTGCGCAGCGCGAACCGCGACATCTCGTCCGCCGCGTCCACGACGCCGTCCGGCACCGCGTGCCAGCGCGCCGTGAGGGCCCGGGACTCCAGCGCGATCGCGTCCGCGTAGCCGTCCACCCGGCGACGGGTGAACAGCGGCTGGATGAGCCGGCGCTGGCGCTGGTAGTCGTCGTCCTGGCTGGTGAGCAGGCCGTTGCCGACGCTGGTCCGCAGCTCGTCGTAGAAGGCATTCTCCTTGCGGAAGTTGGCGGCCTCGCCGCCGAGCACCTGCTGGGCGCCCTCGGGGGAGAACACCGCGTAGAGGTCCGTGCCGAGGCCGATCGGCCCGACGTGGAAGCGGACCAGGTCGCCGTAGTCGCGCCGGGCGTCGCGCAGGGTGCGCAGCGGGCGGCGGCCGATGTCGAGTCCGGAGCCGATGAGGGGCAGGCCGGGCGGTCCGGGTATCGAGCGGGTCGGGACGGCAGGTGCGGGGGCGGCGGCGATCGTCATCGGGTCTCCTTCTCCACGGCGCCCCAACAACCTAACTGACCGGTAATCACCGGCGGAAGGGTGCGCGGGGAGGGCGGACGCCCTATCGAACGCGCCCGGTCGTACCGAACGCGCTCGCCCCCGCGCTCGCCCCGCACCGGCACCCGCACCCGCACCCGCACCCGCACCCGCCGAGCAAGACTGTCCGCCGAGACCGCCGCTGCCCCTACTCGTACTCGGTGCCGCCCTTGCGGGTCAGGTAGGCGTCGCCGACCACCTTGGCGATCGCCCGGCTCCCGAGCAGCGGGCTCCAGCGCTCGGTCACCGGCCGGATCACCACGCCTTCGCGCATGTGCAGTTCGCGCCCGGAGACGGTCTCCTTGCCCTGCGCGAGCTCCAGCACCGTGTCGGGGTCGAACGGTCCGCGCCACAGCTCGGGCACCAGCGGCAGCCGGCCGTCGAGCAGGTCGGCCGCGGACAGCCAGCGCAGTTGCCCGTCGACCACGGCGGAGACGTCGAACGCGGCGTAGCCGGGCAGCTCGCTCCGGCCGGCGGCGCCGTACGTCAGGTCCTGGACGCCGACCCCGAAGACCTCGCCGAAGATGCCGACGCGCTCGGCGCCGAGCCGCTCGGCCAGTCGGGCGGCCACGTCCGGTATGCCGTGGGCGCGCACGGCGCGCCAGTAGAGGTTGCGCTCGTCCTCGGCCAGGGCGAGCCCCTGCGCGCCGATGCCCTTGGACGACACGTGCACCTCGCCGGTGGCGGCGGTGTAGGTGACGAGGCAGCAGCTGCCGTGCAGCTTCTCGGTGAGCACGACGGGCTCGCCGGGCTCGAAGACGTCCGGGTAGCGCTTGAGGTTCTCGATGTCCACCCAGGGCAGGAGGTCGGGCGCGCGGACGACGTCTCCGTTCATCGACGTGGGGATCGGCGGCTGCCACTTGACGATCCCGAGGGCCTCGGCGAAGTCCTCGCCGTGCTCCGCCGCGGCGGCCAGGTCGGTGCCGGCGAGCGAGGCGGGGCGGCAGACGATGCCCTGCGACAGTTCGCCGCGCAGCCGGACGGCCCTCACGCGGTCCGCCTTACTGCCGGCCAGTTTGCCGGTCAGGCCTAGTTCCGCGATCAGTTCCTCGGGGAGCACGGACTGTTCGGGGATGTAGACGGCGTAGTCGCCGGTCCGGTACACGCCCTTCGCGACCACCGCCCGGTAGAGCCCGACCTGCGCGAGCTCCAGGGCGTCGGCATTCGGGTGTTCCAGGACGACCAGCTTCTCGGCGGTGACGCGCAGCGTGGACATGGACGGGCTCCTCCCCGTGGTTCTCGGTGCACCCGGCCGGGTGGCCGGGCGCGGACCGCCACCACTCTGTCGGCTCGGACCACCGGGCGCGACGGAATTTCAGCGCGCCCCTGCCGTGGGCCTTCTGCCGTGCACCTTCCGCCGCATGCCTTCCACCTCATGCCTTCCGCCGTGCGCCGTCCCCTACTGCTCTCCGGCAGCGCCCGATCCGCGGCCGCACCCCCAGGGCGCCCCAGGACCGCCCCAGGGCCACCCCGACACCACCGTCCGTGCACGTTTGAGCCTTCCCACAGTTGGGAAGACACCCTCGCCACGCCCCGCCTGTGCAATGCGACAGACGATTTTCCGCTCGCATCTGCGGCACTATGATCACCGTAACGGCCGCACCTGCGGCTCATCCCCGCGCCCCTTCCGGCGCGCGCCGAGGAAGGGAAGCACCGATGGGCTCCCGCACGACCACCACCCGCAGACTCGCCGTCGCCGCCGCCGCGGCCCTCGTCCTCAGCCTCGGGGTCACCGCGTGTGGCAGCGACGGCGGCAAGTCCTCGGCCGGCGCGACGACCCCGGCGGCCTCCGCGGGCTCGGCGGCGGCCGACGGCACGGCGAGCGCGGGCTCGGTCCCGAAGGCCACCGGCGACATCACCGTCTTCGCCGCCGCCTCGCTCAAGGAGACCTTCACCGAGCTCGGCAAGAAGTTCGAGGCCGCGAACCCGGGCGCCAAGGTCACGTTCAACTTCGGCGGCAGCTCCAGCCTCGCCGCCAGCATCAACTCCGGTGCCCCGGCCGACGTGTTCGCCGCCGCCAGCCCGGCCACCATGAAGACCGTGACGGACGCGGGCGGTGCGAGCGGCACGCCGGCCACCTTCGTCAAGAACACGCTCACCATCGCCGTGCCCAAGGGCAACCCCAAGCACATCACCGGGCTGAAGGACCTCACCGCCTCCGGCGTGAAGGTCGCGCTGTGCGCCAAGGAGGTGCCGTGCGGCGCCGCCGCCCTGACGGCGCTGCAGGCCGCCGGCGTCAACCTGACCCCCGTCACCCTCGAACAGGACGTCAAGGGCGCGCTCACGAAGGTCGAGCTCGGCGAGGTCGACGCCTCCCTCGTCTACCAGACCGACGTGAAGGCCGACGCCGGCAAGATCGACGGCGTGGACTTCCCCGAGGCCGCCAAGGCCGTGAACGACTACCCGATCGCCACGCTGGCCAAGGCCCCGAACAAGGACGGCGCCGCCGCGTTCGTCGCCTACGTGCAGTCGCCCGAGGCCAAGCAGGTCCTGACCGCGGCGGGCTTCCAGGCACCGTGAGCGGCCGAGACAACGGCACCGGGGCGGGCACCGGCCACGGGGACACCCCGGCCGGCGCCCGCCCAGCCGCCGGCCTGGCCGGCACAACCGGCACGCCCGGCAGCACGCCCGGTACACCCGCTACGCCGTCCCGTGCCAGGAAGACACCGCGCCGACGCCGGCACGCGCCGCGCGTCCCGGCCACGCTGCTGCTCCCGGCGCTGGTCGGGCTGGCGTTCCTGATCCTCCCGCTCGTCGGCCTGCTGGTCCGCGCCCCGTGGAGCGCCCTCTCCGAGGAGCTGACCAGCACCGCCGTCTGGGACGCCCTGCGGCTGTCCCTCATCTGCGCGACGCTCGCCACCACGGTGTCGCTGGTCCTCGGCGTCCCGTTGGCGTGGCTGCTCGCCCGCACGGAGCTGCCCGGCCGACGGGTCATCCGGGCGCTGGTCACGCTGCCGCTGGTGCTGCCGCCGGTGGTCGGCGGCGTGGCGCTGCTGCTGGTCCTCGGGCGGCGCGGGATCGTCGGCTCGTGGCTGGACTCGGCGTTCGGCATCACCCTGCCGTTCACCACCACCGGTGTGGTGATCGCCGAGGCGTTCGTCGCGATGCCGTTCCTGGTGATCAGCGTCGAGGGCGCGCTGCGCGCCGCCGACCCCCGTTACGAGGAGGCCGCGGCGACCCTGGGCGCGTCCCGGCTGACGGCCTTCCGCCGTGTCACGCTGCCGCTGATCGCGCCCGGCATCGCCGCCGGGGCCGTGCTCGCGTGGGCCCGGGCGCTCGGCGAGTTCGGCGCGACGATCACGTTCGCGGGCAACTTCCCCGGGAAGACCCAGACCATGCCGCTGGCCGTCTACCTCGCCATGGAGTCCGACCCGGAGGCGGCGATCGCGCTGTCCCTGGTGCTGCTCGCGGTGTCCGTCGCCGTCCTGGTCGGTCTGCGCGACCGGTGGATGTCCACCACGCCGTGACCACCCCATGACCGCTTCCGCCCCTTCCCGCTCCCCCGCCCCATGGACGCCGCCCGGATGAACCCAGGACCCGTGAACCCCGCTCAGCCGAACCCGGCCTCAGGAAACCCGGCCACCGAAAGCCCCGTGCCCGGAAGTCCAGCGTCCGGGAGTCCCGCGCCCGGACGTCCAGCGCCCGCCCTCGACGCCCGGCTGCGGATCGAACGGGCCGCGTTCACGCTCGACCTGGCACTTAGCGCCGCGCCCGGCGAGGTGATCGCCCTGCTCGGCCCGAACGGCGCCGGCAAGTCCACCGCCCTGCGTGCCCTCGCCGGGCTGCTCCCGCTCACCGGCGGCCACCTGCGCCTGGACGGCGCCCTGCTGGCGGACCCCGCGCGGCACGTCCACACCCCCGCCGAGGAGCGCCCGGTCGGTGTGGTGTTCCAGGACTACCTGCTCTTCCCGCACCTCAGCGCGCTCGACAACGTCGCCTTCGGCCCGCGCTGCCAGGGCCGTCCCAAGCGCGAGGCCCGCGCCGAGGCGGCCGTCTGGCTGGAGCGGATGGGCCTGGCGGACCAGTCCGCCTCCCGTCCCGGCGGCCTCTCCGGCGGGCAGGCGCAGCGCGTGGCCCTCGCCCGGGCGCTTGCGGTGCGCCCGCGGCTGCTCCTGCTGGACGAGCCCCTGGCCGCCCTGGACGCCCGCACCCGTCTCGACGTCCGCTCCCAACTCCGGCGCCACCTGGCCGAGTTCGAGGCGGTCGCGGTGCTGGTGACGCACGACCCGCTGGACGCCATGGTGCTGGCGGACAGGCTGGTGGTGATCGAGGGGGGCCAGGAGGTGCAGTCCGGTACCCCGGCGGAGATCGCCCGGCGGCCGCGCACCGACTACATCGCCCGCCTGGTCGGCCTCAACCTGTACCAGGGACGGGCGGACGGCCGGCGGGTCGAGCTGGCGGACGGCACGGTGCTGGCCACCACCGAGGAGCTGTCCGGTCCGGCGTTCGTCGCGTTCCCGCCGTCCGCGGTGACGCTGCACCGGGAGCGGCCCGACTCCAGCGCGCGCAACGTGTGGGAGGCCAAGGTCGTCGGGCTGGACCTGCACGGCGACCAGGTCCGCGCGGACCTGACCGGCGAGCTGCCGATGGCGGCGGACCTCACCCCGGCCGCGGTCGCGGAGCTCGACCTGGCGCCCGGCACCACGGTGTGGGCGTCGGTCAAGGCCACCCAGACGCACGCCTACCCGGCCTGAGGCAGGGGCCCGCGCCGCGCCGCCCCCTGCCCCTACCCCCGCCCCGAGACGCCTATTCCGAGACTTGTCCTCCGAGATTTGGACTCCGAGGCTGCTACTCCGCCGGCTCGACGAACCCTGATTCGTACGCCGCGATGACCGCCTGCGTGCGGTCGCGCGCGCCGAGCTTCGCGAGGACGCTGCTGACGTGCGTCTTGACCGTCTGCACGCCGACGAAGAGCCGGTCGGCGATCTCGCCGTTGCTGAGCCCCCGGGCGACCAGCCGCAGCACCTCCGCCTCGCGCTCGGTCAGGGCCGCCCTCGCCAACGCGGCGCGGGCCGCCGGGTTGCCGTGGCCGGCGGCGAGGCGGCGGATCGAGGCCGGGAAGAGCAGCGACTCCCCGGCCACCACCAGCCGCACGGCGTGGACGATCTCGGCCGGGCGGGAGCGCTTCAGCAGGAAGCCGTCCGCGCCCGCGCGCAGGGCCTGGTAGACGTAGTCGTCGTTCTCGAAGGTGGTGACGACGAGGATCCTCGGCAGCCGCTCCTCCGGGGCCCCCGGACCATCCGGGTGCGCCGCCGCCCGGGGCCGGACGAGTTCGCGGGTCGCGGCCAGGCCGTCCAGGACGGGCATCCGGACGTCCATCAGCACGACGTCCGGGCGCAGCGCGCGGGCGAGTGCCACTGCCTCGGCGCCGTCGGCCGCCTCGCCGACCACCCGCAGGTCGCCCTGTGCTTCCAGGACGGCCCGCAGGCCGGCCCGGACGAGCTCCTCATCGTCGGCGAGCACGATGTCGACGGTCCCGGCGGTGCGCCCGTTGTTGATCATCACGATCCCAAGCGTAGGGGCAGCCGGACGGCGAGCACCCATTCACCAGGGCCGGCGCCGCCCCCGCTCCGCCCCGCTGCCCCCGCTGTCCCCGCAGTCCCCGCCGTGGCCTCGCCCCCGAGCAGGATGGCCCGTTCGCGGATCCCGCGCAGCCCCTTCCCACCGCGGCCGCCCGGCGCGGCACCCCGAGCCGATGAACCGCCGCGCGCGCGTGAGTCGTTGCGCAACAGGTTGGCGCAGCGCAGCTCCAACCGCCCGTCCCGGACGGCGATCCGGACGCTGACCGGCTCGCCCGGCGCGTACTTGAGGGCGTTGGTCAGCCCTTCCTGGACAATCCGGTAGGACTCGCGGGACAGCACCCCGGGCAGGACGCCGGCGGGCACGTCGATCGACGCGTCGACCGGGTTCCCCGCCGCCCGCGCGGTGTCGAAGAGGGAAGAAAGGTGCTCAACGCCCGGATTCTCGGCGGCCGTTCCGTCCGGAGCCTCGCGCAGCAAGACGAGCGTCCGTTCGAGGTCGTCCATGGCCCTGCGGCCGGTCTCCTCGATGACTACGAGCGCCTTGGCGGCGAACGCCGGATCTCCGAGCTCGCGCGCGGCACCGGCCTGAAGCACCGTCACCGTCAGGGCGTGGCCGATGGAGTCGTGCAGCTCGCGGGCCAACCGGTTGCGTTCCAATAGGCGTTCGGCCCGTAGTTCGGCCTCCGCAAGGCGCTCCGCCGGTGATGGGCTCAGCAGCCCTATGGCCATCGCCAGTTGAAGCCGCCCGGCCCAGACAACCAGCCAGCCGTAGCCGAAGAGCAGCACCGGTGCCGCCAGCGGTCGCCAGAACCACCCCAGTGCGTCGGGAAGTCGGAGCCCGGCGAAGGCCGTGTCGGATCCGGTCAGTAGCGCATAGACGGCGGTGAGCACGGCCACCGACGCGAACCCCGTCACCGTTCCGAGCGCGACGCGCCCGATCAGCCAGGCGGCCGTGCGCCGCCGGTCGGCCCAGGTGCGGGACGGTTCGGCGGCGATGTCCTCCTCGCGGTCCGGCACCAGCAGCAGCCGCGCCTGGACGCCCTCCGCACGGCGCATCGCGGGCACCAGCGCGACGAGCGCCAGCAGGACGGCGTCCACTGCGACACTCTGCGCCAGGATCTCGGCGAGGCCCTTCCGGTACGTCCCGGGATAGATCATCAGGACGACGCCCGCGAAGACCCACCCGATCAGCAGATGCAGCCAGCGCGCGTACGTGGCGCCCGCGAGCAGCGGCGCTATGAACCTCGGCATTGCGTCATCCTGCCAGGTCAGCACCACCCTTGGCGTCCCTCGCCGGTGCACGACCGGCTCCCTCCCGAGAGGGAGGCGCATCCCCTCCGCGGCGGGATCCGCCGGACCGGCCCGCCCCGGTCCAATGGAGCCACCCGCCGGAGGACCGGCACGGGCGCCCGGCCGGAACGCCTTCGGGCCCGGCGAGAGGAACAAAGAGGTACGGCAGGAAGGAGCGCGCGGCCGTGATCGAGATCCAGGGCCTCACGAAGGAGTACGAGGGCAGGCGGGTCGTCGACGACCTGTCCTTCATTGTCCGGCCCGGCGTCGTCACCGGCTTCCTCGGCCCGAACGGCGCCGGGAAGAGCACGACGATGCGCCTGGTCCTTGGCCTGGAGCGCCCGACCGCCGGCCGCGCGCTGATCGGCGGCGGCGGCCCGGCCGGAGGCCGCCCGTACGCCGAACTGGCTTACCCCCTGCGGCGGGTGGGAGCCCTGCTCGACGCCCACGCACTGCACGGTGGACGGACCGCACGCGGCCACCTGCGCTGGCTCGCCGCGAGCAACGGCCTTCCGGAGCAGAGGGTGGACGAGGTGCTCGCGCAGTCCGGACTGGCCGACGCCGCCACCCGCCGGATCCGCGGCTTCTCACTCGGCATGCGCCAGCGCCTCGGGGTGGCCGCGGCCCTGCTCGGCGACCCGCCCGTCCTGATGCTGGACGAGCCGGTGAACGGCCTCGACCCCGAGGGCATCCGCTGGATCCGCACCCTGCTGCGCGAGCTCGCCGCCGAGGGGCGGGCGGTGCTGGTGTCCTCCCACCTGATGTCCGAAATGGCGCTCACCGCCGACCACTTGGTGGTGATCGGCCGCGGTCGCCTGCTCGGGGACGCCCCGACGGCCGAGTTCATCGAGCGCCACGGCCGCCCCCGGGTGCGCGTCCGCGCCGTCGATGCGACGAAGCTCGCCGCACTGTTCGGCGACGACGACGCGCACCGACTGACCGCGGACCGGCTGGCCGCGGACGGCATCGCGGCGACCCAAGTGGACGACGGAGCCTGGGAGGTGAGCGGGGCGGAACCGGAACGGATCGCCGCACTCGCCGCCGAGCACGGTGTGGTCCTGTACGAGATCGCCCTCCAACAGGACTCCCTGGAAGAGGCGTTCATGCGGATGACGACAGAGAGCGTCGAGTACCGCGCCAGCTCGGCGGCCGCAACATGAGCTCAACCACCAACGCTGGAAGCGTGTTTCGACACGCCCTTCGCGCCGAACGCATCAAGTTCACCACCCTGCCATCGCTCTGGATCCCGCCCCTGCTCGCGCTCCTCCTGACCCCCGGCATCACCACTGCGGTCGGCGCCGCGCTCGGCGACACGGAGCCCCACCTCACCGACGACCCCTGCTCCGGCGTCTACTACGGCCTCAACTTCGGCCAGTTATCGGTGGTTTGCTTCGGCGTCCTGCTGATCGGCCTGGAGTTCAACACCCGCATGATCGGCACCTCCCTGACCGCCATCCCGTCACGCGGACACCTGTACGGCGCGAAGCTCACCCTCGCAGCCGCGGCCGCCCTCGTCGTCGGCATGGTCGGGACGGCGGGCGCGTTCGCCGGGTACGCCACCACCGTCCCCGGCGAGTGGACCGGGCCGGCTCTGGTGCGCAGCGCCACCGCCGGTGTGCTCTACCCCGCACTCCTGACAGTGTTCTGCCTCGGGGTGACCTCCCTGCTCGGCAACCTCACCGCCGCCATGGGCCTGCTGGCCCCGACCGTCTTCCTGCTCTCGCCGCTCCTCGGCGGCATCCCGGGAGCAGACCGGGCGGTGCAGTTCCTGCCCGATCGCGCCGGCCAGTACGCGCTGCACTACACCGACGACCCGCAGGTCGCCTACGGACACTGGACCGGCCTGCTGATCGCGGCGCTCTGGGCGGGCGCCGCCGCGTACGCGGGCCTGCACGCCCTGCGACGCCGCGCCGCCCGACCACGGGCCACCGCCCACGGACCACAGAGCGCCGACCACGAGCGCGCCAACTGCTCTGGAAACCAAGGACCGTCATGACCACCATGCACAACGCACTGCGAGCCGAACGGATCAAGTTCACCACGCTGCCGTCCCAATGGGCGGCACCGCTGGTCACCCTGGCGCTGACCGTCGGCATCACCGCCGCCGTCGGCGCCGCGTCCGGACGGGACCCTGCACCGCCCGGCAAGGACCCGGCCGCGACGATCCACTACGGGCTGCTGTTCGGCCACGTGGGCGTGGCCTGCCTCGGCGTCCTGCTGATCGGCCAGGAGTTCAACACCCGCATAATCGGCACCTCCCTGGCCGCCGTCCCGTCGCGCGGACGCCTGTACGGCGCGAAGCTCGCCGTGGGCGCCTGGCTCGGCCTGTTGCTCGGACTGGCCTCCACCGCAGGCTCGTTCGCCGCGACCGCCGCGACCACCGGCCTCGACCTCTCCACCCCGGGCCTCGCCCGCAGCTTCCTGGCCGGCGTGGCCTACCACCCGCTGCTGGTCACCTTCTGCCTCGGACTGACGGCGATGCTCGGAAACCTCAGCGCCGCCCTCGGCCTGATCCCGCCGATGGTCTTCCTCGGCACGACGTGGCTGGCGGCCATCCCCGGCGTCCGCGAGGCCGGCCAGTTCCTCCCCGACCGCGCGGGCCTGTACGCGATGCGCACCCGGACCGAGCCGGGCATCCACTACGGCCACTGGACGGGCCTGCTGATCATGACCGCGTGGACGGCCGCCGCGGCCTACGGCGGACTGCGGGCGATGCGGCGGTACGAGGCGTCGGGCCACTAGCAACTTTCGGGTTGCACGTCGGCGGATCGACGTGCAACGCTGGACTTGCACACAACGGCACCGGATGGGGGAGATCCACGGCATGGTCAGCGACAGCACGGTCACCGACGGCACGGCCGCCGACAGCATCGAACGCGAGATCGTCATCGCGGCACCCCGCGAGCGGGTCTGGCAGATCCTCACCCGGGCCGAGTTCCTGGGCCGCTGGTTCGGCAGCGGCGCCCCGGCCGAGATCGACCTGCGGCCGGGCGGGCGCATGGTCTTCGACCACGGGGTCCACGGCACGCTGCCCGCCCGGATCGAACAGGTGGAGCGGCCCGCGGTGTTCTCCTACCGCTGGTCGCAGGGCGCGGCCGGGGAGGAGCCCGCCGCCGACAACTCCACGCTGGTCCGGTTCACCCTCACAACCGTTCCCGGCGGCACCCGACTGCGGATGGTCGAGAGCGGCTTCGCCACCCTCGCCCTGCCCGCCGAAGCCGTCCTGTCCCGTCACGAGCAGAACAGCGCCGGATGGGATCGGAAGCTTCCCGAACTCGTCCTCCATGTCGCGAAGTTGCCCGCGTGACACCGGAGCACGGAAGCGATCCGGTCGCGGCGGTACTGGCCGCGCTCGCCGAGCCGACCAGGCGGCACGTCCTCGACGCCCTGGCCGCCCGGGGCACGGCGACCGCCACCGAGCTCGCCGACGGACTCCCCGTCACCCGGCAGGCGATCGTCAAGCACCTCGCCGTCCTCGACCGGGCGGGCCTCGTCACCGCCCATCGCGCCGGACGCGAAGTCCGCTACCGGCCGGCCCCCGACACCCTCACGGCCACCGCCCGCTGGATGGCCGACCTGGCCGACGCCTGGGACCGGCGCCTCCTGGCCATCAAGCACCTCGCGGAGGGAGCGACGGCGGCGGAGGGGGCGAGGGCGGCGGACGGGGCGAGGGCGGCGGAGGGGGCGAGGGCGGCGGAGGGGGCGAGGGCGGCGGAGGGGGCGAGGGCGGCGGACGGGGCGAGGGCGGCGGAGGGGGCGAGGGCGGCGGAGTGACCGCCGTCGGGTGACGACAAACAGCGAACAGATAACAGATTTCAGATTTTGAAATCTGTTATCTGTTCGCTGTTACCTGTTCGCCGTCACCCGACGACCGTTCGCCGCTCGGGCAAGGCGGCCAGACACAGTCGTGGGCGGTCGAAGTACGCGTCAGCCGCCCCGAAGACCGACCGCCAGGGTCAGTTCAAGGACCCGGTCGGGCGAGGCGAGATCCGGAAACAGCTCCCGCAGCTGCGACATCCGGTACCGGACCGTCTGAGGATGGACGAACAACGCCGCCGCCACCTCGTCCCGCCTGCCCTGGTGCAGCAGCCACGCCCGCAACGTCTCCTCCAGCCGCCGTGCGGTCGCGACAGGCAGGGTCCGCAACGGCGCGAGGGCTCGGGTACGCAGGTCTGCGAACGCGTCCGCGTCCGCGCTCAGCACCAGCTCGGGCAGGTGGTCCTCGGTGTCGCGAATCTCAGAGGAGAGGGAGCGCGCACGGACGGCTCGCGCGTACGAGGCGGATGCACGAATCCATGGCCGTGCCGGGCCGACCACGGCGGTGCGGTCGGTCAGCTGCCGCAGGAGGTGTGGCCGGTCGGCGTCGGGGACGAGCAGCACACCGGTGGCGTCCGGCAGATCGTCGAGGACGAGGGTGCTCGGGTCGAGCACGCGGTAGGCGGGCCGGGCCTGGGCGGCGGGCAGCAGGACCGCGGTCAGCGTAACCGGGGGCTGCCACCCGGCCCGTTGAACGGAGGCCAGCAGCACGTCCGGACTCGCGCCGGCGAGGAGGTCGCGGGCCAGGTGTTCCAGGTGGCGCTCCTGGGCCCTGCCACGGGCGGCCAGCTCGTCGGCATGGCCCGCGGCGCTCGCGGCGGAGAGCTCGTCGATGTAGGCGAAGGTCAGTTCGGCGAACTTGGCGACCTCGGCGGCGGGCAGACCCGCGGGCACGGCACCCGCTGCCAGGCATCGCCAGGCCACACGGGCGCCGACGCGGTAGGCGCTGAGCAGGGCGTCCATCGAACGGCCGTCCCGCACCTCGCCGCGGCCCAGCTCGTAGGCCGCGTCACCGGCGTCGCCACCCGTGGCGTTCCCGCTCGCGAGGTCCAGGTAGTGCCCCAGGGCGGTGCGGACGGCTCGGCGGATGGTGCCGCCCATGCGGCCCGAAAGCGCGTTGGCGTAGGGAGGGACCTCGTCGATGATCGCCTCGACGACCTCGTCGGCGGTGGCCGTCAGCGCGGCCCGAAGCGCGGTGACCGTCGTCTCGTCCAGGACCAGCTCGCCGGCCCTCCGGATTGCTTGGCTCATGTTCTTGTTCCCTGCGAACAACTCAGCCGATCGGATTTACGTCCTACGGTCAGGACTTTACGCCTCGAGGCGCAGCAAGCTGGAGTCATGACGAGTGCAGCGCTCCGCAGCAGGGCGTGGAAACTGCTGGAGATGGTCACGACGCCGCTGCTGCCGTCGGACTACCTCGACCTGGTCAGCCCGCTGCGTGCGGGCGCCGACCTGCGTGGGCGCATCGAGGCCGTGCACCCCGAGACGAGTGACGCTGCGACCGTCGTGATCAGGCCGGGACGGGGCTGGCGCGGGCACACTGCCGGTCAGTACGTACGGATCGGGGTCGACGTCGACGGGAGGCGCCTGTGGCGTTCCTACTCCATCACCTCACCGACGGACCGCCGGGACGGCCGCATCACGATCACCGTGAAGGCGATCCCGGACGGCAAGGTCAGCAACCACCTCGTCCGCAGGGCGACACCGGGCACGCTGGTCCAGCTCGACCAGCCGACCGGTGACTTCGTGCTGCCGCGCGCCAAGCCCGCCAAGGTGCTCTACCTGACGGCCGGCAGCGGCATCACGCCCGTGATGGGCATGCTGCGCGACATCGAGTTCGACGACGTCGTCATGGTCCACTGCGCGCCCCGGCCGCAAGACGTGATCTTCCGCGACGAACTGCACGGCCTGGTCGCGGACAAGAAGCTGCGCCTCACCGAGGTGCACACCTCCACGGGCGGCAGGCTCGACGTCGCCCGCCTCGGCGAACTCGTGCCCGACTGGGCCGAGCGCGAGACCTGGGCCTGTGGGCCCGCGGGCCTGCTCGACGCCGCAGAGGAGCACTGGACCGAACACGGCGTCCGAGAGCACCTGCACACCGAACGGTTCCGCCCCCGCATCGTCGCCGGCGACGACGGCGAGGGCGGCGGCGAGGTCACGTTCAGCACCACGGGCAAGACCGTCGACGCGGACGGCGCCACGCCGTTGCTGGACATCGGCGAGGAAGCCGGCGTGCTCATGCCCTCCGGGTGCCGCATGGGCATCTGCTTCGGCTGCGTCACGCCGCTCAAGGCGGGCGCCGTCCGCGACCTGCGCACCGGCGAGATCACCGAGGCCGAGCCGGGCGTCCTCATCCAGACCTGCGTGTCCGCCGCGGCGGGCCCCTGCGACATCGAACGGTAGAGGCACCTTGACCGCAATCGACCCCACCGCCCACCTGACCGCGGAGCAGATCGAGGAGCTCGGCCGCGAGCTGGACGCGATCCGCGACGCGGTGATCGCCGACCGCGGTGAGAAGGACGCCGCCTACATCCGCAAGGTCATCTCGGCGCAGCGCAAGCTCGAGCTGGCCAGCAGGGGCGTGCTGCTGTTCTCGATCTTCCCGCCCGCGTGGCTGCTCGGCACCGCCGGCCTGTCCGTGGCGAAGATCATGGACAACATGGAGATCGGCCACAACGTCCTGCACGGCCAGTGGGACTGGATGCGGGACCCGAAGATCCACTCCACCACCTGGGAGTGGGACCACGTCTCGCCGGCCGAGCAGTGGAAGCACTCGCACAACGAGCTGCACCACACGTACACCAACGTGATCGGCAAGGACAACGACCTCGGCTACGGCATCATGCGCGTCGACGAGGACCAGAAGTGGCACCCCCTCCACCTCGGCCAGCCGCTGTGGAACTTCGTCAACGCCTGCTTCTTCGAGTACGGCATCGCGGCATACGACCTCGAACTCGGCAAGAACCTGCACAAGCGCCGCCGCGGGAACCCGGAGTTCCGCGCGCGGGCGAAGGCCGTGGGCCGCAAGATCCGCAAGCAGGTGCTCAAGGACTACGTGATCCACCCGCTGCTGTCGGGCCCGTCGTTCCTCACCACGCTCGCCGCCACGTTCACCGCGAACCTGGTCCGCAACATCTGGACCCACTCGGTGATCATGTGCGGGCACTTCCCCGAGGGCGTACAGGTCTTCGAGCGCCGGTCGGTCAAGGGCGAAACGCGCGGCCAGTGGTACCTGCGCCAGATGATGGGCTCGGCGAACATCAGCGGCAGCAGGGCCATGCACTTCATGACGGGCAACCTGTCCCACCAGATCGAGCATCACCTGTTCCCGGACCTGCCGAGCAACCGGTACGCCGAAGTCGCGGTGAAGGTGCGCGCGCTGTTCGAGAAGTACGAGCTGGAGTACGTCACCGGGCCGCTGCCCAAGCAGGTGTTCTCCGCGTGGCGCAAGGTCTTCCGGCTCTCGCTGCCGAACAGGAAGCCCAAGGCCGAGACACCGGCCCGCGAGAAGGAGCTCATCGCGGCCTGACGCCCGGTACTGGTCCTCCCGGTGACGACATCCGCGCGGGAGCCCTCGCCGCGCTCGACGGCCCGCGGACCACGGCGGCCGGGACGGCAGCCCGACACGGCGTCGACCCGGCCCGGCCAGGCAGGACCGAGGAGGCCGGGCGCCGGCTCCGCTCCGGGGCACCGTCGACGCTCCGGCGGCATCCGGTTCTCGGGCTCAGCGCAGCGCCGGGTGCTCCGCGATCACCGTGCAGCTGCCGGGGGCGATCTCCCCGTGCCGGGGTCATGCACTCCTCTAGGTTCTGTACGGCGGATCTTGTGACCGTCGCATGATCGGCTCGTTGTACTGGTCATGGGGCGGGGAGATCTGAGCAAGGACGAGTGGGACCG